>NZ_LWFH01001675.1:0-1577 GCF_001635725.1 Oleiphilus sp. HI0066 | reverse complement strand
TTTTGGCAGTGCCTTACGATATTCTGAAGTTGAGGCATTGGATGAAGAGGGGAAGGCTTTATCAAAGGCTGATATATCGGATAGCTTAAGCTTGTTGTTGGCTTCGCAAGTATGCGAAGTACTCAATGATAAAACGCTAGGACTGAATAGCTCTGACTTAGCGATACTTGTGCGCACTAAAAATGAAGCGCGACAAGTGAAGCAGGTGCTAGCGCAGGTCGGTGTTAAGTCTTGCTTTGATGACGATGCTTCTGTGTTTGAAAGTGCGGAGGCTATGTCTTTGGCATTTTTGTTAGAGGCAGCGCAAAACCCAACAAAGAAGCGCGCGATACGTTCTGTACTGCAAGATCCATTTTGGCAGGTAACAGATGCCGAGCTGTCTCGCATCACAGAGGATGAGTTTGCTTTACAGACATGGGTAGACCGTTTTCAGAATCTACAACATCATTGGCAGCGTTTTGGTGTGCTTAGCATGGTGCGCTTAGCCATTGATGAGTTTTCAATTCTAAAGCATTGGCATAACGCGGCGACGTCACAGGACACTGTAACGCTAGATTGGGAGCGCAGCCTAACTAACATCAGTCAGTTAGCTGAACTTTTACAAGAAAAAGCACGCACATTGCGATCAGAAAGCGCCTTGTTACGTTGGTATTGGCAGTGCATTGGGCAGACTGCGCAGCCATCAGCCGAAAAACTCGCGACGCATCAGCTTCGTTTAGAAAGCGACGAGGCCTTGGTTCGTATCGTGACGATTCATAAGTCAAAGGGCTTGGAATACCCAATTGTGTTTTTACCGTTTCTGTTTACGACAAGAGATGCGCAACAGGCTTGGTTCTATGATGAGGCTGGACGCTTATGTTTAGCATTAGAGCCGAACGAGCAACAGCAAACAGCGGCTGATCGAGAGCGTTTAGCGGAAGAAATGCGTTTACTATATGTCGCTTTAACGCGCGCACAATATCATTGTTATATCGGCACCGCGGAGTTTAGTGGGAGTCGATCGCCCAAAATGTACTCCACTGCGCTTGGTTATTTGTTATCACAGGGCCAGTTATCCGATGATCTTGAAAAAGGATGGCTGCAAGACGCAATCTCTCGTTTTACGAAGCACACTGATTTTTCTACTTCATATCAATATCTCACGTTTGAAGAAGTACACGCGCTCAATCGCTCGAGTCGATTGTTGATTGATCAAAGTTCTCAATCGGCTTCTGAGCTCTCAGACGAGTTATTCGCTCCTCAATTAAAACAATCATGGAAGGTCCAAAGCTTTACCGGATTGCTTAATGAGCACAGAGCACTAAACCCGCATAGTGAGCATACTCATCGATCAATGGATGATCTCGGCGAAGCCCCGCCAGCTAACGCGATTGATATTATGAATTTCCCCAAGGGTAGTCAGGCAGGTACTTTCTTGCACCGCTTATTCGAGGATATTGAATTCGCAACGGGCGAGCTAAACACCAATGTCCCAGCCACTAATTTAGAAGAGCACATCTGTAATTTGTTGCAGCAGTATGCCTTAGTGCCAGAGCGGCATGAACAAGCATGGGCGGCTTATCTCGAGCAATGGGTTC
>NZ_LWFH01001674.1:0-980 GCF_001635725.1 Oleiphilus sp. HI0066 | reverse complement strand
CTTTCTACTTACACTAAGGAGTTGCCTAGACGCCTTGTATCTCTTGGTTTCACAGCAGATTGTACGTATAATCGCCGCCTAAATTTTTTAGCGCTTTTTTTAGGAATTTGAAATGAACTTTGACAATATCCCAGCAGGTAAAGACCTGCCAAATGACATCTACGTTGCGATTGAAATTCCTGCTAATGCAGATCCAATCAAATACGAAATCGACAAAGACATGGGCGCGGTTCTTGTTGACCGTTTCATGGCAACACCAATGTTCTACCCTGCAAACTATGGTTTTATCCCAAATACGCTTGCAGATGACGGTGACCCATTGGACGTATTGGTCATTACACCATATCCAGTAATGCCAGGTTCTATCATTCGTTGTCGTCCTGTTGGCATGCTAAATATGGAAGACGAAGCAGGTGGTGATGAGAAACTTGTTGCTGTTCCTCATGACAAGCTGAGCACTATTTACCAAGACGTTAAAGACGTTGACGACCTTCCACAATTGTTGAAAGACCAAATTCAACACTTCTTCGAGAACTATAAAGATCTTGAAAAAGGTAAGTGGGTAAAAGTGATCGGTTGGGAAAATGCAGACGCTGCACGCGCTTCAATCGAGAAATCAGTGGCAGCTTTCAAAAAGTAAGCAAACATTGATAATAGAAAGGGCCTACGGGCCCTTTTTTGTTTTTAAGTGCTAGGAAAATTAGATGACTCCCGCCATCCAACTTTTGAACAAGCTCAAAATTGCTCACACCGTTCACCCCTATGATCATGATCCGAATTACGGCGCTTACGGAATGGAAGCCGCTGACAAACTTGGCCTAGCCCCTGAGATCGTATTTAAAACACTGGTGATCGAATTAGATAAAGGAAAGCTTGCCTGCGCTATTTTACCTGTCGACAAAACACTCAATCTTAAGAGCGCTGCGAAAGCACTTAAATCTAAAAAAGCCTCTATGGCCGATATTCAAAAAGCAGAGAGA
>NZ_LWFH01001673.1:0-957 GCF_001635725.1 Oleiphilus sp. HI0066 | reverse complement strand
AAGTAGTTAATCCTGATATCGTTAAAATGCAAATGGAAAGTTGCATCGTTTTTGGCATTACAGCAGCTTTACATGGCGAGATTGAATTTGTTGACGGTGGAGCTGCGCAAAGCAATTTCCATGATTACCAAATGCTTCGCATGAATGAGTGCCCAGAAATAGATGTGCACATAGTCGACAGCGCTGAATCGCCAACGGGTGTGGGCGAACCTGGACTTCCTCCAATTGCGGCGGCGATGGGGTCAGCGATTTATAAGGCGACGGGCACACGCCATACTCGACTTCCATTTAAAATAAGCTGATATAAATGAATACTCAGCGTTATCAGGTTTTGCTCAAATTAAAAGAGTGTTTAGAGGCGGGGCGCCCAGCATTTCTAGTCACCGTGCTAGAAACATGGGGAGCTTCACCTCGACCTGCTGGAAGTATTTTGGTTTTTGATCCGTCAGCCAATAAAGTCTACGGCTCTGTCTCCGGAGGCTGTGTAGAAGAGGAACTTCTGAGAGATCTTTATGCAGGAACGACTTTCTCAAACGCGCATGATGCCCCAATTCTTACACGATTTGGTAGGGATTTAAGTGGTGTGTCTTTACCTTGCGGTGCTGAAATAGAGCTTATGATCGAAGAGTTTTCATGCTCTGAATCCAAGCATGAAACGCGTGGTATTACTCACGTTAAAGAACTGGTAAGAGCGATAGACGAAGGCCGTGAGGTCTGGCGTTCGGTGCATTTTGATTCTTCGTTGGTAGGCTTTGAGACCCGCTCTGGTAATGAAAAATCATACTCAGTCGTTAATCGTTTAGCCGATAAAGTAAAGCTCAGATATGATCGTCCAGATCGCTTATTGCTTATCGGATTGAGTGATGTATCACTTGCATTGTTACCACTGGCAGAAAGTATTGGATACGAGGTTCAGATCTGTGATCCGAGACACGAGCATGTTGCGCGACAGACGAG
>NZ_LWFH01001672.1:0-1894 GCF_001635725.1 Oleiphilus sp. HI0066 | reverse complement strand
TTGCTCTCAGTTTATGATCACTAACAGGAAGCCCAAGTGCCTGAAGATCATTAATAAAATATTCCGCAAGCTGATTTCCTAGATAACTCGTCTTTTGCAAAGTCGTATCAAAGTATACAAATGACGCAACCAAAATAAGGCCGTTTAATTTAGCTCCCTCTAAATCATCGTACAAATTACCAGCCATTTGCTCAGTATACTCATGTAACAACCTGAAATTAGCACCACCAGTGTCATAGCTAAAATCGCCATCACTCGCGCCCGTTTGAGGAATCTCTAAATCATCACATGGATAGGAGTCGCCGGTACTACTTTCGCATAAGCCTTCATTGTTTTGTGCACTATTATTAGTTGAACTACACGCCGTTAATACGGTCACAAGCAAAACGGGTAATAAGTAAGACGGTTTCATAATTTCTATGCCATGTAATTTTTGAACGGAAAAATACTTCCGCGATAATATATCGTCTTCACAAAAAGCAAGTAATACGCCATATCACTACCCAATAACATGAGAGTACCTCAACATCTCGTGACAACAATTGTTATGATTGAAATTTTCTAGCTACAGATAGAATTGAACATAATGACTCGTTTATTCTGCTTTTTGATCATCCTTAGCATACAAAATGTTGCCTTGTCAGAGGATAGTGAGTTCGGCAGTTTTGACGACTTCAACGAAAGCTTCGATGAAGAGTTCGATTTTGACTTCACCTTCACACCCAAATCAACAATCGATACCGTGTCGCTTGAGTCTATCGACAATCCAGAACTCTCCGATGCAGCCATCGCTGGTGCGCTCAAAACGAGTGTCGAGTTTTCCGGTGAGGGGACTGATAAACCTGCATATGAACGCGTAGCAGAACGCGAGGAATCACAAAAGAAAATCGAACGAGAAGAAACAGAAACCCGAAAAGGGCAAGACGCAGAACAGAATGCATTCCCCGAAACACCGAGCCCTTTTATAGAAGAGCAATTTGTATATGACACGGGCCGGACTCTTGAGATTAAAACCACGACCGTAGAGCGACCTTAATGCCAAAACCTTTTTCCCAGTCTTGCGAAAACAACAAAGCCGTCATTAGCGACACACTATCAGCCTATGTTGATCAAGGCGGCCATCTACTCGAAATTGGCTCTGGCACTGGGCAACACGGCGCTTATATGTCAGGCAAGTTTTCGTCACTAATTTGGCAAACAAGTGACCGCGTTGAGTACCACGATGGTATTGAAGAGTGGGTCAGTGAGTCCAAACACGAAAACTTCCTTCCGCCATTCGAGCTAGACGTTAATTCATTTAACCCAAAACTATTGGTCGACCGCTACGATTATGTATTTACTGCAAATACACTGCATATAATGAGCGGGAGTGAAGTTGAAGCATTTTTCAGCTTGTTGCCATCACTTCTTAATGACAAAGGAATGGTATTTGTTTACGGCCCTTTTAATTACAACGGCAGTTACACCAGTGATAGCAATGCTCAATTTGATGTGTGGTTGAAAGAGCAGGGTGAACATATGGGAATTCGAGATTTTGAAACGATCAACCAACTTGCTGAAGACCATGATTTAAGTCTCTTAGCAGATTATGCCATGCCAGCCAACAACCGTTTATTAGTTTGGAAAGCTCGAGATTAACTGCATTATTATTCGGCTCAGTAGAACAATAGATTAGTAATTATCGACTACGCTAGTAGGACTTCATCCTCAGAAAAACTGTTATATGTTTTTGAAACGCATCAAGCATTTACTCATTCTTAGTACCGTCGCGGTTACTTGCCTGCTTGTTGCAGCTCATCACGTTTTAGGCACGAACTTGTTATACGTGGCTATCGCTAGCGTGGTCATTTGCCATCTCATTTTATTCTTTCTTGTCAAGCGTTCCTTTACGAAG
>NZ_LWFH01001671.1:0-800 GCF_001635725.1 Oleiphilus sp. HI0066 | reverse complement strand
GGTAGCCTGGAAACGAAACCTTGCTGAGCAACCCTGGACAAGGTTGGAAGTCGCGATATGGATCTTCCGCATACAAACGCACTTGAATAGCATGCCCATGCGCCTTCAAATTCTTACGTTTATTGGCAAGATCAATGTCTTCTCCAGATGCGAGTTTTAGCATCCACTCGACGAGGTCGATGTCGAAGACCTCTTCGGTAACACCGTGCTCAACTTGTAAGCGGGTATTCACTTCTAAGAAATAGAATTGGTGCGTATCGGCATCAACAAGAAACTCAACCGTGCCTGCATTGCGATAACTTACCTGAGACAATAAAGCCTCAGCGGTTTGATGCAGCTCTGCTGCAAGCTCTGCGGGTAAATTTGGCGCAGGACATTCTTCCACGACCTTTTGGTTACGACGCTGGCTAGAGCAATCGCGCTCTCCAATGGCTAAGGCATTGCCTTGTCCATCACCAAACACCTGAACCTCAATATGACGCGCGCGTGCAATGAATTTCTCGATGAAAACACCATCATCCGCAAAGTTATTCGCACCAAGTCGTTTTACAGAATCATAAGCTTGCTCGAGTTCTTCAGGACCTAAACACACTTGCATGCCGATGCCACCGCCACCAGCGGTGCTTTTGAGCATGATCGGATAAGCAATGTTTTCAGCAACACGCAGCGCTTCATCCAAGCTTGGTAATAATTCCGACCCCGATAACAAGGGTACGTTTGCTTTTTGGGCTAGCTCACGCGCTTTGTGCTTGAGTCCAAAGACTTGAATCTGTTCTGGCGTCGGCCCGCTAAACGCGATG
>NZ_LWFH01001670.1:0-909 GCF_001635725.1 Oleiphilus sp. HI0066 | reverse complement strand
CCTCAATTACAAGCACTAAACAAAGTGCTGTGAACAGATCATTCCAGTCCATCTAAGCTAAGTCTAATTTCGTTAAAGGCAAAGGGGCGCGATTTTAACGCTTAATTGAAAACAACAAAAGGTGTTGTTGGTATTAAAAAGGCCAAAAAATGAAAAAAGCACCCTAAGGTGCTTCTTTCATTGATTTACGAGTAAGGAACTTGCCTATTTAGCCTGATTTAGGTATTTGAAGAACTCACTATCAGGCTTTAATAAAAGGACATCTTCTTTATTAGCAAAGGTATCCTTATATGCTTGCAAGCTACGCGTAAACGCATAGAACTCTGGGTTCTTATTGAACGCTTCAGCGTAAGTGGATGCCGCAATTGCATCCCCCTCACCACGTGTGATTTCTGACTCTCGGTAAGCGTCAGACTCAATAACAACCTTCTCACGATCCGCATCAGCGCGAATACCTTCTGCCAACTCGCGACCCTGAGACCGCGTTTCACGTGCTTCACGCTCACGCTCTGTCGACATACGGCGATATACGTCTTTAGATAAGTCTTCCGGTAGATCAATACCCTTAACGCGAACATCTAAAACTCGGATACCAAATTCAGCCAAAGTCTGCTCATTCAACTTAGTAGTAATGTCAGACATGAGCTCATCACGCTCACCCGATACAACTTCAGTCAAGCTACGAGAAGCAAACTCATCACGAAGCCCTTTGTTGGTAGAGTTAGACAAAAGCGTCGTCGCTTGCCATCTGTTGCCGGCTGTCGCCTTGTAATAAGCACTGACATCTTCGATCTGCCACTTAACAAACGAATCAACGATCAAGAACTTTTTACCAACAGTCAAGAAGCGTTCAGGACGTGAATCGAGAGTTAGAATACGCGCGTCGAATTTGCGAATATTCTGAACAAA
>NZ_LWFH01001669.1:0-975 GCF_001635725.1 Oleiphilus sp. HI0066 | reverse complement strand
ATTGGAACACCTTGATTAAGCGATTGAGCTTATTTTGGAGCCATGCGTAATGCACAGTCAATACGGATTACTTCGCCATTCAAGAGCGGGTTTTCGACCATCTCTTTGACGATACGTGCATATTCCTTTGGATCACCCAAACGCTGGGGGAATGGCAGTGTTGCAGCCAAGCTTTCTTGCGCTGCTTCGGGTAAAGAAGCCAGCATTGGCGTCATAAATAATCCCGGAGCAATGGCTAGCACACGAATCCCGTAACGAGCGAGTTCCCTTGCAGCAGGTAGGGTCATTGAAACAATACCGCCTTTGGACGCTGAGTAAGCCGCTTGGCCAATTTGCCCCTCATATGCAGCTACGGATGCCGTTGAGATGATCACACCGCGCTCACCATCGTCGTTTGCATCTCGGGTTTGCATTTCATCTGCAGCAAGGCGAAGAATATTAAATGAGCCACTTAAGTTAACGGCGATCACTTTGTTAAAGAAATCCAAAGACTGTGGACCTTCTTTACCCAGAATTTTTGCCGGAACACCAATCCCTGCACAGTTCACTGCAATGCCGACTGGCCCATGTGCAGCTTTAGCTTGATCAAAACATGCTTGCGCACTTTCGGCGCTCGTTACGTCACAGTCAAATGCTAAACCACCAATTTCACTGGCGACTTGTTGCGCCTTTTCTGTTTGCACATCAAAGATACTGACCTTCGCGCCTAGCTCTGCTAACAACCTAGCCGCTGCTTCTCCAAGCCCTGAGGCTCCGCCAGTTACAATTGCAGGAACACCATTGATATTCATTCGTACATCATCCTCGTTACTATTATTTTTGTCTTACAGTCTTTGTTTTAAAGAACTGATTATTTACGAAAGACCTTTACGTAAACGTAAATCTAGTGGATGAGCATGATATGAGTAAAGTCGGGGGGAGGCAACCAAAGCCAGCATCTGGCTTTGGTTGAAGGCTTAAGAATCTAGCTTAATG
>NZ_LWFH01001668.1:0-1401 GCF_001635725.1 Oleiphilus sp. HI0066 | reverse complement strand
GCAAGCTTGGGAGAAGGAGCATCCCTCTCGTATTGAGTCGATATTTAGCTCTTTGCAAAACGTTGCACCGTCACAGCTTGCAGACAGAAATTTATTCGATTTTGAAACGCTCAAAATTGATCGTACCGAAGCGCGTAAACCATATGAATTTGGGGCTGAGCAAACGATTTCTTCCTCGAACCCGAGTCAAGATGAAAGCATCGTACAGGTCATCGAAATTTATCAGCCATGATCTTAAAAACTAGAAACTAACGACCAGGCGCCGAAGCAGATAAGAGTCATGCCAGCACTTTTTCTAAACCACTGACTATTTAAAATCGCAGATAACCGTTGGCCTGCTACCGAGACGCCTAGCATGCTAGGTAAGGTCCCTAAACCAAATGCAAGCATTGTCATTGCTGAGCCAGAGAGCGTTCCTTGGGTGCTCGCGTAAATCAGTCCAGAATATACCAATCCGCATGGTAGCCAGCCCCATACAGCGCCAAGCGCTATCGCTGCCCTATGAGACTGAGGCCGTAAAAATCGACTGCCAATCGGTCTAAGTTTTTGCCATAAAATGGCACCAAGCTTCTCAGTAAAAAGTAGAGCATTGAGCCATCCAGTTAGATATAAGCCCATTAGGATCAGCATGATCGCTGCCGCAATACGCAAAAGCATCAGTGCACCGAGATATTCAGAGAACCAAAATCCTAGCGCACCGACTAGTAAGCCAGCGAAGGTATATGAGCTTAATCGTCCGAGATTATAGCTATAAACATAATTATGCTGGGGGGTATTGAGCCCAAGCGCAGACGCGAGTCCACCGCACATCCCAAAGCAATGGCCTGAACCTAATAGTCCAAGCAAGAATGCACTTAGCAGGATGGTATATTCGATGGCTATACGTCCTTTTCTTGGTTGTGTTGAGGTGCCTTGCTTTGTTGTTTTGGCTTGTCGTCTGGACCAGGAATCATATGCTCATCATCATCAAACAAGATGCTATGGCCAGGGCCTTCAAGGTCATCATACTGTCCATTTTTAATTGCCCAGCCAAATAGCCAGATAGCGATCGTCACAAGTATTAAAGAAACAGGGATGAGTATGTAAAGAATTTCCATAACGATTTATTCAGCACTAAGTGAGATGCTATTTTCGCAGGCGCATAGAGTTAAATACAACAATTAAAGAGCTTAATGACATGCCGAGCGCAGCAAAATAAGGTGGAATGAGGCCGACCACTGCAAGTGGCAGCATGCATAAGTTATAGCCAAGTGCCCAGCAAATATTTTGAATAATGACTGTTCTTGTTCTGCGTGAATACTGGAAAGCGTCAGCCAGTGATACGAGGTGCTCGTTTAACAAAATGGCATCCGCATTGAGCTTAGTTAAGTCACTCGCTCCGCCCATTGCAATAGATAGGTT
>NZ_LWFH01001667.1:0-25210 GCF_001635725.1 Oleiphilus sp. HI0066 | reverse complement strand
GGCCGCCGCTACGACCCATATTCCAGCGGGTTTTGCGCTTGCCGCTGATGGTCACACGATAACAGTGACCCCGGGCAGTGCGACGTTTCAACACTTAGCGGCAGGTGCGAGCACGACACTAATAATCAGTTATCAGGTGAACGATTCGCGTGGTGGGGCTACTGCACAGACGTCAAGCATCACGATTACCGGCACGAATGATGCGGCGACGATTAGTGGCGTGTCGACAGGACAAGTGGTTGAAGATAGTGGTCAATTAACAACCGGCCAATTACATATCGTTGATAAAGATGATGGCGAGTCTAGCTTTAAACCAGAAACGATTGTGGGCACATTTGGTACTGCACATATTGATGTAAGTGGTCACTGGACTTATGTGCCAGATAATATCAAATCACAGTCATTATCAGGGGGGCAGGTCGAGCACGAACTACTGACTGTCCATAGTGCGGATGGTACAGCACATCAGCTAAATATCACCGTAAAAGGCACTAATGATCTTCCTGTAATAATAGGCGCTAGCACTGGCGCTGTAATAGAAGCGGGCGATGGTTCCAGTGGCAATGCCGATGCCACTGGAACGTTAAACGTAACCGATCCAGACATGGGCGATACCCCCAGCTGGCAAGTGGTTCAGGGGCAGGGCCGCTATGGTCAGTTGAGTATTGATCAACAGGGACAGTGGCATTATCAACTGGACAATACAAGCCATGCGACGTATACCCTAGCAGCTAATCAACAGGTAACAGAGCACTTTACTGTCACGGCCACAGACAGCAGCGGCACACCGGTACAGCAAACGATAACGATCGACGTGACGGGCACTAACGATGCGCCGGAGATCACCTCTATTACAGCTCAAGCAGCACATGAAGGCGATACGACACTAACAAAAGGGATAATTTATGTCGCAGAGCACGATAACCACGACCGAGTTAGCTTTTCTTCCCCGAGTGTCGACGGTTTTGTACTCCAGCAGAATGGGAAATATAGTTTTGATCCCAGTCACAGCAGCTACAATCATTTAGCCCAAGGCGATGTGCAAACAATTACAATTCCGGTAACTCTTACAGATTTGGCTGGAGCTAGTGACACGAAAAATCTTGTCATCACCTTAACCGGGACTAACGATGCGCCGGTGTTAGATCAGATTCAAGCGCAAAGTGTTACGGAAGACGGCCAAGTGCTGACCGGTCAGTTAACGTCAACTGATACGGATGACCATGACGTTGCGCATTATAGTGTATTGCAACAAACCGACGGATTTACCCTGCATGCAGACGGTAGCTATAGCTTTGATCCGGGCCATGCGAGTTACCAACACCTAGCGGCAGGTCAAGTTCAAACGCTGACAATACCCGTTGGTGTAGTCGATCAAAGCGGTGCGACTGACACGCAGAACTTAACCATTACCGTGCACGGAAAAGATGAGTATACCCCACCTGTCATCAGTATCGATATTGACATTGCCAATGGTGGTCTGGTTCCCCAAGCAGGCATTATTGGCGGGCCTTCCGTAGCTAGCTATGAATATGACTTAGATATTTCTGTCCATAAAAATCCAGGAGAAACTATAGACAGTATCGCTCTAACACATCTACCCAATGGTGTAGCTCTCATCTATGACAATGGCCACTCGGTACCGCAAAGCCACAATAGCTATCAAATCGATCCGGCACTCAGTGACCAACTAAAACTGATCTCTGATCATGCGCTTACCGCGACCAATTCAGGTTTTGAAACTACCGTTGTCACCACAGATACTGGCAGTGGTTTACAAGCGACTTCCGTCATCGATGCTCAGGGACAAGTTCAGGTCAGTACTGTTAATTCGGTTACCCACGATGAGTCTATCGATAATAATGAACTATTGAATGAATTTACCATTGATGATCAGCAAATGACTGCATCGTTAGTCGCAGAGCAGTTTGAATATTCATTTAGCGATGAACCTCTTCTTAACTTTTCTGCAGCTCATGAACAGCTTCAGGAAGAAAATAGCTCAGACAGAACAGATCAGAAATCTCTTGATACTTCAGAAGAGCGCGCCGCTACTGTTCTTGGTGGAGCCTCTGAAAATGAGGCAAACGATGCTTTACAAACCATGATTGAAGAACATCTAACAGCCCACCACAAGACTAAGGTAAAAGACGAAGCAAACATTGCAACGAAGAGTGGCGATAGTGAGCATTCTGATGGCGCTCAGAGCCAAACGGACCTTGCTGTAGACGGCACAGAACCAGACGAGTCAGTGGGTGGCAGTTCAAGCTCACATTTAGATAGTTTAGTGGCCAAACCCGATGATGATAGTTTGCCGCCGATATAGTGATTAAAGATTGCGTGACAAAAAGATGCCAACTCGGTCATGCCGGACTTAATCAGGTATCAGGTTGACGCGTTAGAGTTTGAGATAACAGAATTAAATAGCAGTTCAGAGGACTAAATGACGAATCAGCAGGATAATAATTCTCAGATGGAACAGTGGGATACTGGCTCGCCAGAGCGCACGCATTTTGATCCTTTGCTCGATAGCTTAGTCATAGTTTCAAAACTCTATGACAAACCAAGCACAGCAACAGCATTAAGTGCAGGCCTTCCCCTCGTCGAGAACAAGCTAACCACTACCCTGCTCCCGCGTGCCGCAGAGCGTGCAGGCTTGTCTACTCGCATGCTAAGCCGCGAACTCGATTCAATTGTTCCAGAGGTATTGCCTGCCATAATGTTACTTCACAATGGCAATGCGTGCGTACTGAATCATATCGACAAAGATTCCAATCAAGCGACCATTATTCGACCTGAAGCAGGCTTGGGTGAGGAAAAGCTTGATCTCGAGACCTTGAATGAGTTTTACACCGGATTTTGCTTTTTTATCAAACGCGAATACCAATTCGATAAAGAACGTAAACTGGTGACCGGAGAAGCCGGTAAACATTGGTTCTGGGATACGCTCCGACTGTCATTCCCTATTTACCGTGACGTCATCATAGCATCGGTATTGATTAATTTATTTGTTCTCGCAAGCCCATTTTATGTTCGCAATGTGTATGACCGCGTTGTACCTAACTCAGCCTTTGATACTTTATGGGCATTCTCAATCGGTATCGGCATCATTTTCTTCTTCGACTTGGTGTTAAAGTTAATACGTACTTACTTTCTTGATGTCGCAGGTAGGAAATCAGATGTTATCTTATCATCTAAGATATTCTCGCACGTTCAGGCCTTAAAATTAGAGTACCGGCCTTCTTCAGTAGGCTCGTTTGCAAAAATGGTCAGTGAGTTCGAGAGCATCCGAGACTTCATCACCTCTGCAACGATGAGTACGCTCGTTGATATTCCATTTGTAATTATATTTTTGATTGCGATCTACATATTCAGCGGAAACCTAGTGATTGTGCCAATCGTCGCAGTACTCATTATTCTCATCATTACCATCGTTATTCGGCGCCCGGTCGATGAGTCAATCACGCATAGCTATGGTGCCTCGACCGTCAAGAATGGTTTGCTCATTGAAACCCTGAACGGTTTAGAGACGGTTAAAAGCAATCGTATGGAAGGCCTGAATCAGCGCAAGTACGAACAAAATGTCGGTGAAAACTCCTATTGGAGCAATCGCTCTCGCTTGTACTCAACCATCGGCACCAGCACCTCTGGTTTTGTTCAGCAAATGACGACTGTCGCTCTACTGATCGTTGGCGTATACGAAATCTCAAACCATGAACTAAGCATGGGCGGTCTGATCGCCGCAAGCATGCTGACTGGGCGCGTAATCGCCCCAATGGCGCAGGTAGCAGGTTTGATCGCTCGCTGGGGTCAAACTAAAGAGGCGTACGAGGGCATCGAGCGAATTATGCAAATGCCGGTTGAGCGTGAGGAAGACAAGCAATACCTACAACGCAACCACACCGAAGGACACTATGAGCTTGAAGGCGTAGGCATCACTTTCCCTGAACAAACAGTGCCGATCATTAAATCCGTCTCGCTTGATATTCCTGCAGGCAGTCGACTGGCGGTGATCGGTCGAATTGGCTGCGGAAAAACAACATTATTGCGCTTGTTAATGGGGCTCTATACACCGACCGAGGGCGTCATCAAATTGGATGGCATTGACATTCGACAACTGGATCCCAGCGATTTACGTTCTTTGATCGGATGTGTTGAACAACAACCGATGCTGTTTGCAGGGTCCATCCGCGAAAACATTGCATCCGGCACACCTTATGCGACTGACGACCAAATTCTAAAAGCCGCAGAGATGGCCGGCGTATTGGAATTTACCGCGACGCATCCAGAAGGATTAAATCGACAATGTGGAGAACAAGGACGCATGCTCTCAGGCGGGCAGCGTCAATGTGTTGCACTCGCACGCGCACTGCTTCGCGATCCAAAAATCTTAATTTTTGATGAACCAACTAGTGCACTAGATCAAGACTCAGAGCGACGTTTAATCACGCGTTTAAGCAAGCTCGCACCTGATAAAACAATCATCGTATTTACACAGCGTCTTGCAATACTGAGCTTGCTCGACTCGCTCGCGGTAATGGATGATGGTGAAATTCTAATGCACGGCGCCAAGCAAGAAATACTCGATCGCTTATCAGGAAAAATACCTGCACAAGATAAGTCCGATACTAAAGACGGAGGTGAAGCATGAGCACTAGTGATCACCTCAGCAAAAAACAATTGAAGAAGCTGCATCAAGAAGACTTAGATTTTATTACAGATGCCTCGCAAGGCGAGTTAATGCGTACGCCAAAAGTGGCGCAAATCACCTTATGGGTGTTGCTCGTCATGGTACTCGCGCTCATTGCTTGGGCTTATACATCGAGTATTGATGAGATTGTTCGCGGCCAAGGAAAAGCCATTCCGCTCAGTCATACACAAGTCATTCAAAATCTTGATGGCGGTATTATAAGCGCTATTCATGTGCGTGAAGGCCAAACCGTGGAAGCGGGTGATCTACTCATGGAACTAGATGCAACAACTGCCGGCGGCTCTCTCGCGCAATCAGTTGCAGAAACCTCTTCTTTAATCGCAGAAGAAATGCGTTTAGCGGCAGAGGTTGCCGGTACGGCACCTAATTTCACGGAAGAACAAATCAAACAGAATAAACGCTTCATCGAAACCCAAATTCAACTATACAAAGTTCGTCAGGAAGAACTACATAAACAAGTCGAAGACATTCATTTAAAAGCAAGCAAAGCCCGGCAAGAACTTGTTGCGGCGAACCAACGTCAACAAGATCAGCAACGACAAGTGCAGCTTGTTGAGCAGCAACTAAAAATGAATGAGCCTTTGCTAAAAATGGGGGCCGTATCTGAATCTGTGGTGCTCGATATTCAGCAACAATTGAGTCGTGCACAGTCTGAAGTCAATTCCACAAAAAATGAAATTCCTGAACTGAGATCAGAAATAGATCGCCTTCAAAAAGAAGAAGAAAGCGTTGTGGCAAGTTTTAAAGCCAAAGCCCAACAACAACTTTCTGAAGTAAGAACGCGCCTTGATATTGCGCGTGGTAAACAAACTGTGAGCGCTGCGAGCGTTGACCGAACTGAATTGCGCTCTCCGGTGGATGGCATTATCCAGACCTTGCACATAAATACGATAGGCGGGGTCGCGAGACCAGGCGCAGAACTTATCGACATCGTCCCTGTGGGTGATGAATTACTTGTCGAGGTGAAAGTAAAACCTAAAGACATTGGCTTTGTTCGCCGAGATCAGTACGCCAAAGTGAAAATATCGGCCTTCGATTTTGCTGTCTATGGCGGATTGGATGGCAAGGTCGAAACCATTTCTGCTGACTCAATTACGGACCAACGCGGAAATAGTCACTACCTTGTGAAAGTACATGTAGACCAAGCGTACTTTGATAACCCTAACGGGCGCTTGAACGTCATACCTGGCATGCAAGCAACGGTTGATATCAGCGTAGCTGAACGTTCAGTATTGGAATACATCATGAAGCCGCTGTTGCGGGCCTTGCAACGCTAGAGCTGCGCGGGAGTAGAACACTGGGTCAATATTTGACGCCAGTGTTACTAACCAAATGACAAACGAAACTAATCTAGTCGAAGAACACGAACCGTATTTTCAGCAGGTCCCGAACCGCTTTGTGGCGCACGTCTTTCTTGGAAGATAATGGCCGTTTGACCCTTCTCCGAATTAACATCGATAGCGAGTGCTTGATTATCCGTAGGAATATCTACGATAGCACTTTCATTTTCAAAACTCTGTTGAGAAACGATGCTGTTAGTCGATTGATCAAACAGACCGGTTTGTACTCGAAAATAGGCTACTCGAACTCGCGAAGTATATTGAGAGCAACTGCCCGCCCCAACATTGTCGGCGTCTTCACAAAGGCTCTCTTTGTACGCGATCGCCATATTGCCATTACCGGCGAAAGCCATATCTAGCGCATTTTGCGTGTAGCCTGCACTACCAACTAACCCTGCTTGCAATACCTGAGCATCATCTAATTGATAGCCTGCTTGATCCGCTCCCGAAAAATTAATACGTCTGATAATCGGTCTCTCATTACCATCTTTCGTCGCAAAAAATGCCCAGACCATATCGCCATCAAGTGCCTTAACAAGTCGCGCATTGCGCGCTGTATCGAAAGTCAGCCCGCCATTGATGATACTTGAAGCAAGTGTCGCTGGGTGCGCCCTATCAAGATTCTCATCAAGAATGAACAAACCCACCTGATCATTTGTCAGTTCATCGAAAGTCACAAACAATGCTGCTGAACCTGATGCTAATTCGACTTGGGGATTGGCATACTGATTCGTACCGGTAGTGTCTTGGGCAATAACCTTAGAAACATGACTGGTAATACCCGAAGCATTCGCTGAGATATTTGCCGCAACAATACGATCAAGCGTTACAGTAGAACCGTCGGTGTAACTTAGATTTTCTCCGAACACTAAGCCCGCTTTCAGAGTATTTGAAGAAAACTCCGCAGATAACGAAAGTGAACTGAATTGCTGAGCGCTCGCATTCAATTCAACACTTGGATCAATGTCCGAACACCGATCTTGATAGCTAGCAGAGCTGTTTGGTTTATAAGTCAAACACACATCGTAATTCGAATTTGACTGCACAATGTAAGCATAAACCGGATGCTCCTCCGAGCCATAATCCACGACTGTAGAGCCAAATAATTGAACATTATCAGTGTACGTCGAGCTGATCAATTCAGTGCCACTCATATTGAACGCACCTTGTTGCACCGTCACAGTATCAGTGCTCGAGGAACCCGATGTGAACGCAAAAGTACGAACGCCTTCATCAATAAAAGTCGCAACACTCGGTAGCACATTATCTAAGAATAAATTTGGTGGCGGTTCACTCCATTGCGCATTGTCGTATTCATAGGTGATGTCCTTGAAACCCTCTTGAGCACCATTATCCATCTCAAGCCTAAAAATAGCGGAGATATTGCCATCTTCATCGATAGAAATAGCCGGGCTATCAATACTGCGTGCCGTCGCACCTGTTTCAGCTAAGGTTTGCTCATCATGCCAAGCAGGACAGTTCGAGTTAGGATTATTCAACTCAGGATAAGAGGAACACTTTTGAATCGTGCCCGCAGAGCCTCCTCCGCCTCCACCGCACGCAACAAGCAATACTGAAGCAAGGCTTGCAGGAAGAATTTGGATAAGTCCTTTCGTCATAATCTCTCCGAGAGAGGCCTCGTAATACTAAGACCAAAAATGTGAATCATTGGGCGGAACGATACGATTTAGACATAAAAATGTAAATCCAACAAAATCAACTACTTATAAAAAAAATACATTGTCACAGAATTTTTATATTCAAGTGCGACTTTCTAGCGCAAAAAACAAACATCTACTATGCTGAATATAAATAAAAATTCCGCCAAACATCTGGCCGCGACATTATCAAGGAGTGATCCAAATATGCGACTTAGAGCGACGATCTGCATTCTCGTATCGAGTGTTGTCTCATCCTCTCTGGCTCACTCTAAAACCTTAGAAGAAACAACCTTCGAAGCACTACAAAGTAATCCTGAAATGTCGGTCGCTCTGCAAAGCTACTACGCATCGCGAGAAGACTTAGGCGCTGCGCAAGGAAACTTTCTACCAAGCTTAGATTTAAGCGCTGACACTGGGAAAGAAGATATCGATCGACAAGGCGTTGGTGAGACCAATCAAACGCGAACCCAAGCAAAGTTACAGCTCACTATTCCTGTATTTCGCGGCTTTGCGAATGTGAGCGAACATGATCGCGCTGACTTCGCGATGCAAGCAAGTTATTACCAAGCCTTGGGGCAAGCAGAACAAACTTCTCTATCGATCGCTAAAGCCTATACCGATGTTTTAAATGCACGCGATGTCGTGCGCTTATCAGAAGAGAATTTAAAGCGGCATGAAGAAACTTTTGAACTTGTTAGTGCACGAAAGAAACAAGGCGTTTCTAACAAAGCTGATTTGACCCAAATGAAAGGACGTCTCGCACGCGTCAAAGCCAATCTACTTTCCGCAAAGAATAACCTGCGTGATGCCGAAACCGTCTTCGCGCAATTGACAGGCGAACGCCCGGCCACCCTGATTCGTCCAGAAGTCGATCAAGCTTACATCCCCGAGAGTAACGAACGTGCTCAAACCTTAGCGTTGAACAATAATCAAAGCTTAATTGCGAGTCGCTTAAACGTGCAATCCGCTTCCGCCAATACAACGGGGCTAAACTCGCATCTTTATCCTGACTTAGATATCGTCGCTGACCGCAGATGGAAAGACGACGTTTCGGGGTTTGATGGCGAAGAAAACGAGTGGCGAGTTCTGCTAGAAATGAATTGGAACCTCTATCAAGGTGGATCCAACGCATCACGACAGAAAAAAGCACGTTATGAAGAAGAAGCTGCACGAATGCGCTCAAACCGTGTTTACCGAGAAGTTCAAGCAAATGTTGACGCCTCGTGGGATGCTTATCTAACCCTCAAGCAAACACTTATTCACCTAGAAGACTACGTCAATCAAAGTGAAGAAAGTGCCACTCTTTACATGGCTCAATTTAAGGCAGGTAGGCGAACATTACTCGATTTGCTTGATGCACAAAATGAGGTGTTTGAAGCAAAAAAACAGTACTTGGCTGCCGATTACGAATACATCTATACACAATATAGAGTCATAGCGAGTATGAGTTATATTCTCGACGCATTACGCGTAAATGTTGAAGGTTCTCTCGCTCAAGAAGATTCATAGCCAACGATCAATGAGGATCAAAAAATGTACTCACGATGCTTACTCTTCATTTGTTATTTCTCATTAATCGCATGCGCTCATCACAGTACCGAAAACACTGAGGACAACCAAGAGTTCGGTTCAGGCTTACCATCAAAACATGCTGAAACCGCTCCTGAACCCTACAAAGTTGAGCCCTTTCTAAAAGAACATAAGACTCTAGATGACCAAGACGACGATGGTGTCATCGATCAAAGAGATCAGTGCGATAAGAAAAGCACAAATGCCGTGATTGATAACGAAGGTTGTGTTGAGTCTTACAATGAAATTCAAAGCATCGATTTGGGTATTCAGTTCGCGAGTAACAGTGCCGAAATTTCGAAAGAGTATTACCCAGTTATTGAAAACCTTGCGAAAACCTACAAGCAAAATCAGAAATTCATGCTTCTCATAGAGGGGCATACAGATAGCACTGGCTCTCCCTCCAGCAATCTAACACTGTCTAAAAAACGAGCCGATGCTGTTGCGAATGTTCTCATCAAGCAATATCAGATCGACTCCCAAAAAATACTTACCGCTGGGTTTGGCGCGGATCAGCCCATTGCCTCGAACGCATCAAAAGAGGGGCGACAACAAAATCGACGAATGATCGCGCACTTAATCACACAAGAACGCGTTATCGCGAAGCAATATGATATATGGACTATTGAGCTTGGTTCATCGAGCAAATCATCGACAAAGCAATTTAACGCCATCTAATCTTCCCTACTCTTCCTCTCTTTTTCAGACTCTTTTTCCTTCTCTTTCACCTTCTTATTTAGACCTCCAAATCACAATTGTTTGCCTTTTGCCTCACGTAACAACGATCAGATCTCGTTAACATAGCGTTACATTAAGGTAAATTTCGTATCACATTATTATTATAGCGAAGAGGTCGCTGCAGTGTTTTCAGTAGTGGAAGTAACAGGTCCAGTATTTTATATGGATTGGACAGGACGTCGCGTAGAAATTAGGGAGCAAGACAGCTTAACCAAGGACGACTTAGTCTCAAGCCTATCGAAACAGAGCATTACCTTAAAAAATACTGCCGGTCAGCGTTTCACTCTTGATACTGATACACCTCGTTCCGTGGAACAACTCATCAACCAGAGTTCTGCTGAGAACAAACGCAACTCGCTTCAGGCTTTAAAACATCTAGAAATTCTTAACAACGAATACAAAGGTACGATGATTTCAGACGAAGGCATCGGTGCTTATGGTCAATTTAAACGCTTGAATCAAAGCACTTCTATGCAAGCTCAAGAATATCAGGGCCGTTTCGGCTCACTGATTGTGTTTGCTACAGGAGAATGGTTCTACCACTTTGATGAAGCTACTCTTGATGGCATCAAGCTTAGCGAAGGCGCACGACAAACTGATGCTTTTACCATCAGTGTTCAAACGCGTGACTTAGATATCGACTTTGCCTTCGATATAAAACTTCAAGGTTCTGAAGACATTCCTGAGATCGTCGAAACACAACTTGAGATGTTAGAACAACACGAGAAATCAGTTGAAACGAACGTTGTTGCTGAAAACGAAATCATGTCAATGATCGATGAGTTGCTCACAATCAACTAAGAACAATACGCTCAAATTACTAAATGCGAAGCAAATGAACTGTCTGCTTCGCCATTCCCTCCAGTTTAAAGCTTTAGCTTGAGGACCTGCCGCCACTCTGAGCAGGAATAAAGCTCTCGGTTTAGCCATCGATTCCGTAAACCTTGAATAAAAATAAAATATTAACGGACGAACCATTATGAAGATTTCTCGCATAGTTGCGGCAGCTAGTATTAGCTTGTCTGCAACAATTCCGTTTGGACAAGCCACTGCGCTCAGACTTTAGCTTCGACATTTGCTGAATGTTGTTCGACACCTTCGGTTGTGCCAACACCATAATCACAATCATTAGAACCATGATCGTTAGTGGTGCAATCACCAATACGCCACCAACCAAATAGATAATGAACAAGAACAAAAACAAAAACAAAAACAAAAACACGAAAGGTAGATCTACAATCGCCGTAATAGTCATTGAATTAAGAAAGTCTCGAACCCCATCGAAGTCTTGAAATTGTTTAGCGAAAGTACCAATGGAATTCGGCGTGCTCTCGCTTTTAGAGGCCATTACGTTCTGCAGGATGCGGGTCAATAAAAACGTATCAATGTGCTGACCAATTTTGTCCGTCAACATGGGTCGAGAAGACTTCAAAATCCAATCAAAGATCAGACCGATGGTGACGATCGCGGTGAGTACCCATAAGGTATTAAGGGCTAGATTGGGCACAACTTTGTCGTACACGTTCATCGTGTAGAGCGGTATAAATAAAGCGACTAAATTAATGACAACCGAAGCCAATACCGCATCGCGATAAATGGTCTTATGTTTCACAACTTCTTTGACGATCCAGTTATCACAGAAACTCTTTGATGGTTCGAGCTCTCCCGCGTCATCGCTTTTGAATTCAACATAGAATTGCGCCAAGGGCGAAAACTCAATGAGTTCTTCAGCTGAAAGATATTTTCGGTACGTTGCTTAATATCAAACACTCGCCAGTGGCCTGGCGTATATTCAAGAATCACTAATGATACCTTGTTTTCACCGACTAGAAGCAGAGACAGTAAGCCGAGTAAGTCATCAACCCCTTTCTCGTGAACTTTGCTAGTGGGTGTAAAAGTAAGATGGTTAATGCGTGCGAGCTCATTGAGCTGCTCTATCGAAACACTTTGAAGAGGTTCTTCACTGTCTAACTGATGTGCTTCTTGGTGATAATCAAAGTATCCAAGCGAACAAGCTACAGAGTCAAACGCTGCACGATATGATAACTCAAGACTAGAAGCATCTGGTGTACTAGCCCCTAAAGCCTCTGCTTCTTGCTCAGAGACAGTCATCACGTGACCCAAGGACTACTTAGCCTGAGTATCGATCTGTTCTGTTTTCTCTGATTCTGACTCATTATTGTCATCCATCCTAAACTTTCCATTCTTTTGTATTAAATTCCAAAAGTAAGATCAGTTTCAGGATACTTTTTCGCACTACGCCTTATCTGCGAAAATATGCATCAAAACAATTGGTTGGCTGCTTACAGGCGGGCCTTCATATAATTTTGATGCAATTCAAGTTTAGATTTTTAGGATTTCAAGTTATTTCAAACTACATAACAAATTTACAAAATCGGTTGCAAAGCCGCTTGTAATTAGGTGATCCATCTAACGCCGATAATCGTGCGTTGACCACCTAACTCGTGGTTTTGTCTTTTTTCGCTTGCATAATTAGAGCGACCTCTAAGCCAATCACAACCAGTGATAACACTAAGAACCACCAAACAAATGCTTCAACGAAAGCAATGATGCCGACCGCGACAA
The DNA here is from genome assembly GCF_001635725.1 of Oleiphilus sp. HI0066. Lineage (NCBI taxonomy): Bacteria > Pseudomonadati > Pseudomonadota > Gammaproteobacteria > Oceanospirillales > Oleiphilaceae > Oleiphilus > Oleiphilus sp. HI0066. Next base: position 12,605 of record NZ_LWFH01001667.1, on the reverse strand, counting down.
ATAGGTAAAAGCCTACGACGGCATAGCGGTAGTGCAAGCGCAGACCATCTGTAAAAACAGTAAGCGCTAAGATCAAAAAGCTAACGAGAGCACCCTGAGAAGGATCGAGACGTCCTGCATCCATAAACAAATAGACCATGACCAGCGCTGTAAATCCGCCTATCCAATGCCCAGCATGGTGCATCACATAGACTTTCCCATCGCTTTTCAGCGCCAAGAAAGTAAACAAAATGGCAAGAAAAACGAAGATTCCCATCCAATAATAAATACTCGTTTCAACAGAAACCTCAGTAATCACAACACCGATAATCGATAACACTAGAATCAGGATGGGGGAAAACCAATGACGTGTTTGACGCTCTTCCATTGCTCACTCCTCGTTATAAAAACCAAGACAGTAAAGTCTAAATTTCGCTTAAATCAATACCAGATATTTCTGCGTTGACCGATGCCAAAACGCTGGAATATTCCTCAATTAATCGATCAATATCGCTTTCACATTTCGTTTGAATCGCTGCTTCTAGATCATTTAATAGCGACTCAAGGTTCTTAGCTCCAATGGCGCCAGCAAGACGTTTAACAGTATAGATTAGCCGCAAACTATTCATTTCATCTTTTTCTATACGTTTTTGATCTAGGGCGTAGACACCGTCTTCACAGCAGCGCTGAAACTGCATGAGAATCCGACAATAAAGATGTCGATTGCCATGCAATGCTGTCAATGCAGCATTCGCATCAATCATGTTCTTGGTATCAGATTTTGGTTTGGCGAAAGATTCATCATTGCCGATCGAGGTTTTAAGAGAATGCTCTTCGATCTTTTGCAGTAAGTCTTCAAGAACAAAAGGCTTGGTTAAGAAGTCCGTCATACCGACTTCAAGACAACGCGCTTTGACGTCTATCGCAGCGTTGGCAGTCATGGCGACAATGGCTAGCTGCTGCGGATCGAAAGATTCTCTGATTTTTAAAGTGGCACTATAGCCATCACAAACCGGCATTTGCAGATCCATCAGCACTAAGTGATACTGATTCTTAGAAACACAGTCAACCGCCTCAAAACCATTCGAGGCGATATCTAATTTAGCGCCTTCGCTTTCAATAAGATATTTGGCAAGCTCTTGGTTGATGAGATCGTCTTCGACCAGGAGTAAGTAATAGCCTTTCAGCCGATTTTCCCGTTTGTTTTGAGCTGCTTGTGGGCATTCGACTTCTTGCTGCGCAGGTGAATAACGTACTTTAAAGAAAAAGGTCGAACCTTTACCTTCGGAACTTTCAACCCATATTTTACCGCCCATGGCTTCGCATAGTTGTCGCGATATGGTTAATCCTAAGCCTGTTCCGCCGTACTTACGACTCATCGAATTATCAGCTTGGGTGAAAGGAGTGAACAGTGTTTCCATCACAGCTAAATTCATGCCAATCCCTTGATCTTGAACGGCATAGAGAAGAATAAAATCGCCTGAATCTAGTTTCTTATCCATAGAAATAGAGAGGCTCACGCTACCTTGATCTGTAAACTTAATCGCATTAGACATTAAGTTATTTATCACCTGTGCTAGACGATTCGGATCACCGACGAGCATGCTAGGAACTTGCTCATCAATATCCACGTTAAGCGCTAAGTTTTTATTTCGAGCAGCGATCGTGTGGGTATCTAGCAATTGTCGAATAAGCTTAGCGTGGTCAAATTCAAGCGTTTCGAGCTCAAGCTTACCGGCCTCAATCTTAGCCATGTCAAGAATATCGTTGATTAGAGAAAGCAAGCCTTTTGACGAGGTGAGTATATTTTCTAAATAGTGTTGGCTTTGGTCTTTGCTCAGATTCGCGTTTCGATCTTCATTGGTCAGCACTTCACTGAAGCCAATAATGGCATTGAGTGGTGTGCGCATTTCGTGGCTAATCATGCTCACGAATTCGCTCTTAGCCTTATTCGCTTCCATTTCTTTTTCAAGCGCTTGGGCCAAGTCAACACTGCGCACGTCTACCGTTCGTTGCAGATCTTCAGAAAATGACTTTAGAGCCTCATTGGCTTCCCATAATTCTAAAGATTTTTGCTCGAGCAACTCCTCAGCCTGCTTTCTCGCTGCCCGCTCTCGCTCTAGCCTGCGCTTCCATTTCGCTTCATCTGTCATTCGCGCGACACTTAAGCCTTAGCCAAGGTAAAGGTTTGCGCGGTACCATCTGTTTTAGGGTCTTCGCGCGTGATATTTATTTGCTCTCCAAAATGATTAATGGCGCCGAGCATCAGGCCATATGCGAGTTCAGCAAAGGGGCGATTACTGCGGTATTTCATAACAAGGGTATTATCGTCAATGCGCTCTGTACCAAGTTGAGGCAACTCGGCGTCTGGGTAAAGTTTGCGCACTTCTACGTGAACATGCCCATCGATTTTCTCTAGAAAATCAAAAGAACTTTCTGCATTCGCAAACATGTCGGAAAAGCTCACACTGAATTTTTTGATTAGGTGTTGACCAAAGACATGTAATAAATCAGGAATAGGCGTTCCTGTTCTTGCTGACAAGGCGGTCACTAGCTGCAGCATTTCTTTATAATCATAAAGTCCTACGGATGTATAAGCACCGCCACTCTCAAGATCACAGTCGTCAATAATTTCGTCCACCATATCTATCGAGAACAGTTCTTCTACTAACTCAATGAACTCTGAAAAAACGACACCTTTCATTTCACCCTCCTCAGCAATATCACCAGCACTCTAATCAAGTTTGACTCCGCTCAGCGCTTACTCTGGTCTAGCTAACCCTAGCTTAGTTCAAAGTCTGAATAATACTTCATCAAGAACCTCGTAATTATCCTAGATTATTCACGCAATAACCGCGTATGAAGCCGGTATTTTGACATTAAATTTTATTGCTTTACTAACAATTACGTCTATATTTTGATTTCACTTACGGAGGGAATTCGATGATTGATATAGACCAATTGAACACACGCTTGGGGAATAATGCTGCGATCGTTGAGAAGATATTTGGTATTTTCACGGTTCAGTATGGCAGCCAAAACGCCGTGTTTGATAGCGCCGTGTCATCGGGCAATACAGAGGAGATTTATCATTTGGCACATTCGTTAAAAGGCGCTTTAGCCAATATGTGCGCTGTTGATGATGCTGCCGCAGCTGCTGAAATAGAGTCCGCAGCACGAGGCGGAGCTGTACCAGACGAAGCATTAATAGCAGATATGGAACAGCGTATTAAAGCTATTAATGATCAAATTCTCAGCCACCTCTCATAATGCTACATACCAGAAAGGCATGACACAAACAAACAAAAAGTCAGGCCTTTTTAGCAGTAAAAATGGCAGACTAAATGAGCGAAATTCAACGAGTCATCAAAAAGGCGATGCTAGATCATGCGCTAGATCAGCGTACAATTGATGACGCAGAAATTCCTGGCAAAACTGGTCGTCGTTTACAAATTCTGTTCTTCACGACGATTCTAATTCTTCTAATCTGGTCGACACAGGCCGAATTAGATATCGCCGTTTCTGCCCGCGGCGAAGTTGTTCTCAAACAAGACATCGAGAAAATCCAACACCTTGAAGGCGGAATACTCGATCAACTTTTAGTAGCCGAAGGTGACCGAGTCTTTGTNGGTCAACAAATCGCACGGTTAAAAGCGGCTGACCGGGATGTTGAACTGCAATCTGCTTCAGTCGAAAGCTTGGCATTACGTTTGGATATCGAAAGGTTAACTTCCCTAATTGAAGAAAGAGAACCCGATTTCTCGTTTTCTGCGATTGATGCACAATCTGCCGAGTTAGTCGAAGCGCAATGGCAAAGTTGGTACAAAGAGCATCAAAAAAATGAATCCAATGACATTATCGTCGGGCACGACATCAAGCATAAACGGGGCCTAATGGCCTCGATGAAAACAAGGAAAGCAAGTGCGCATAAGCAATTAAAACTCATTGAAGAACAACTCTCGATTAAGGAAGCTCTTTACAAAGAAAACGTCGCGTCTTATGTCGACGTACTTAACATGCGTGTGCAACGCATGAACATGACGCGCGAAATCGAGAATTTAGACGAAGGCATACTTAACGAAGAATTTGCACTCGCCAGGCTCGAGAAGCAACTAAACGACCAGCGCTTAAAACGTCATTCTGATTATCGCATGGAACTAAGTGAGTCCCGCAAAGATCTCCAACTGAAGGACCAAGCACTCATACGCGCGTCTGATAAAGTTGAGCGTATGGAAGTATTTTCTCCCGTTGAGGGCATCGTCGACAAACTTCACTTTAATTATTTAAGCGCCGTCGTCCCACCGGGCGAAAGTATTGCGGATATTGCACCCTTAGGCGGTGAACTGATTGCCGAAGTTAAGTTGGCAAGAAAAGACGTTGGCTTTGTCGAAATGGGGCAACTCACTAAGGTAAAGCTCGATACCTACAACTTTACGCAATACGGCAGCATCGACGGCACGATTTCATCAATCTCGAGAAGCTCATTTAAAGAAGAGGACAATGAGTTTTTCATGGTGCAAGTGAGCTTAGCACGTGACTACGTTGAGCGTTCAGGCCTGCAATACAAGATCACTCCGCACATGGAGCTCACGGCTGATATTCAAACCGGCACACGACGTGTGATCGACTATGCTCTGAAACCAATTATGGCCGCGATACAGGATTCCTTCGATGAACGCTAGCAAGCTCAGCGTAGTGGTATCAAAAGCTAACTCGCTATTATGTGCAGGCTTTGCGATCCTCTGCCTCGCTATCTCGGCGGTATTTGTCATTCACGATATGACGGTTACGCCCGAGAGCGACTTAAAACAATATCGTTTGGTCGAACAATCTGAACACCTCGTGAAACTCACGGAAACCCTGTTACACAATTCAGAAAGCTGCAAGAGCCAACCCTGTTTAGACGACTTTATCATCACGCCCACAGCGTTATTAAAAAGCGAGGCGGAACGCTTTCGAAACATGGTGGGACAAGAACGTAAAATTGCGAGCTTTGTCGGTGTCACCAGCCTAGATATTCTCACCCTACACTTAGATCAATTTTTACAAACGAAGGACAATCACGTCCTCTATAATCATCTACTGAAAGACAGTACCAACATCGAGGCGATGCATGCGCGTTTTTACGCACAGTTTGAGCTCTCCCAAAACGAGAAACAAGCGTTAAAAATAAAGCTGTATGCGAGCTTCATATCAGCCTCTGTCATCCTCTTCTTTATTGCATATTTATCAGCCCACTTTCGCTCTAAGACCCAAGAAAAGCTCTACACAGAGATCAACATGCGTCTGGATCAAACCGCACAAACCATTAGCCAATGGGATACCGATGGTTTTAAAACGTTACTCGGTGAGACCGATCTCAGCGAATTAGAGCGACGTGCCTTTTCGAAGGTTTTGAACACAGAGCACGAGCTTGATCACTTCCGTAACCAAATGGATTTGTACCGAAAACTATACGCGATGATCGGTTTTGAAATGCGCGGCATCACCACCACGATCAAAGGTGGTTTGCGCGTTTTAACCAAAGATACAGATGACCATGGTGTGTTCTTAGCGCATGAAATATCGATGGCTACGGATATGCTCGAAGAGTTGGCCGAGAATTTCAATCGCTTACTTTCATCGGGCCAAGCAGAAGGTGGCGAGTTTATCGACATTAATGCACTCCTCGCGAATTTATCTACATCCCTTGCAAGTAAGGTACGACGTAATAAATGCAAAATGGAAAGTTATATCGATCCGCACATTCCGAGTGTTGTGTTCGGAAACCAGATCGGCGTGTTCTGGACCCTGCTGTTCCACTTTTCAAATGCGATTACACAAATGAGCGACAAACACGCGTTGCTGCTCGTTCAATGCCAGTCAGCTGATAGCATCGATAAAATTGTGTTGTCATTCGAGCTTCTCTTCAGCAATGAACTCAGTGCGCCGCTCGACGAAGTCTTAAATGCAGAGTGGTTTGAAGCTCAGAGCCTAGGCTCACGCTCCGAGTCTCAGCAGCTATTGGGCAGTGATGCACAACTGAAAGTGCAGTGGTTAGATTGTTTAGACGAATCGTCGCCGACACTCACTCAAGCCGAAAAGTTAGTCGTCAGTATTGAAGCAACGCCAAAAGTTTATCCTGAAAACGAAGCAATCCTTGAAGGAAAGAAAGTACTGTTATGTGGCGACTCTCCATTGCAATTGGATATTCTCAGCCGCACGATTTCCGAATCTGGTTGTGGCTTGGAATGGGCAAGTTCACCTAACGATATTTTCAAAGCGAGTGCCAAGGCACAGGAGTTTGATGCCTTTATCGTGACAGATACGGTACCAGGCATTGAGTTGAAGTCATTCTGTAAAACACTTAAATCTCGCTTGGCAAAAGTAAAAGGCAGTACACGTCTGCTGCTTTCTGTGTCGGATCCTGACTTGGTCGAAGACACCTACCAGAATGTCGATCATATATTCTATCGCCCCTCAGACAATAAAAGCTTTATCACCAAATTGATTCAGCAGATCGATCAAGAGGAGAGTAAAACCGCTGTGACAGACGAGCGCATACTCGTTGTTGAGGATGATCAAATTCAGCAAATCATTTTGGTTCAGCTATTAGAAGAATTCGGCATTAGTTGCGATACGGCAAATTCAGGGGAAGAAGCGCTGAAATGTTTAAAAGAAGCAAAACCAGCGATCATTTTTATGGACTGCATTATGCCCGGTATGGGCGGCATTGAAGCAACACGAAAGATACGTGCAAACCCCGATCAATATGGTGAACTGACCGTCATTGGTGCTACAGCACTCACGAGCAACAAAGATAAAAAAGAATGTATGGATGCTGGTATGGACTACATTATTGGCAAGCCATATAAAAACGAAGAAATCTTCAAGGTAATCAAAAACTACATGGCGGTACAAAAAATAAGTTAGCGCGTCCCCACAAGGTCTGTCGCGCAGGGAGATAATCAACACGAATGTTGAAGTTCGTTATAACTAAACTGATTTTACTTAGCCAGCTGGGCTATGTTCAGCAAAGCTATGCGGATAGTCTCGCCTCTGTGGTCGAACAAGCGATCAACAATAATCTTGAAATCGCGAGTGCGCAAGCAGGCCTTGAAGCGAGCGAATACGATAAGTCGATCAGCCTTACTGAGTTTTTCCCAAGCCTTAGTGCTAGTGCCAATACAACCTGGAATGAATCCGACACAGAACAAGATCCGGGACCGGATATCGAAAACGAGTATAACGAGCATGGTTATCAGATCACACTTAACCAACGGTTATTCGATCTTGGCCGTCTATTTCGCTACAGCCAAGCACGTCAAGAATACACAATTGAACAGCTCAAGTTTGAACAAACCCGTCAGGAGATTATTTCTAGCGCCTTCAATAACTACCTTGAAATCCTTCAGCTTTACACCCGCAGACTCGCAACAGAACATGAGTTAGATTCATCTAACGCACTCTTACAACAGGTCAGTAAAAATGTCGAAGCAGGAAACACCGCCCGCTCGTCGCTATACGAGGCACAAGCAAAAGTGGGCAGCGTGAGCACTTTGTTAGTAGATCTACAGAAACGTATCGATATTGCAATCGCAAAACTACAAAAAGATGCCGGTTATCGTGCAAGCCCAACCTATGATATTGATCCGTCTATTTTGATTAGCGAAATTGATCAAGCCACCCTTTCGATTTACCTGAATCAATTGCGAGACTCCAATTTCGATATTTTGATTGCGTATCAAACACTTCAAAAAAGTAAGAGTAGCTTGAGTGAGACAAGATCAAAATTCTCTCCAACGATCAGTGCGGGTATAAACTACTCATACACTGATACGAATAACGCATCCTCTACTGTTCTGCCTGCCACTGGAGATAGTGATAACACGAGTTATCGAGTGACGCTCAACTTGCCAATCCTTATCGGTGGCGAGCGTTTCTTTGAGGCAAAAAAAGCTAAGCACCTAGTTCAACAATCACAGCTCGATTTTGACAATACCTATCAACAAGCAGAGCTTGATCTCAAACAAGCCGTATTAGAAGTCAATGCAAATGTTAAATCTGCCATATTGCTTAAACAAAACGTACAAGCAAATAAAGAGTCTTTCAAAGGACAAAAACGTGCCTATGAACTAGGAGAACGAACTTTGAGCGATGTCCTATCTGCCGAAAAATTGCTTTTTGATAGCCTCAGAGCCTTCTTTGATACTCAATATAACTATCTTAAGAATGTGGTTGAAATTCAGTCTTTACTCGGAAATTTAAGTTTAAAAATGGTCGCTAACATTAGTGCTCGAATGCGTCAATATGACTGGAGACAACGTCCAGAACTTGATTCTTTAATCAGAAGTATTGAGCAAGGAGGTGATGTATGAGATTTAAGCGCTTTCCAAAGCTCGGTTTAGAAGGAAGCTTTTATCTCATTTGTTGTTCAATTATCAGTACCTTACTTAACCTCGTACTACCATTTTCTATACTTATCATTTTTGATCGTATTTTACCTAATAGTGCACAATCTTCACTTTGGCTATTGTTTATTATTATTTTGCTTGCAGTGATTCTCGATGGCATTATCAGTCAAATAGAGCAAGTATTTGTTTCCCTTCAAATAAAACGCTTTGAATCGCATATTACAAAAGGCATATTCCATGCGATCTCACATGCAAATTTATCTCGTTTCAGTCAGCTCTCGAGTGGAGAATATCTAGAGAGAATTTCGATGATTCACGCTATCAAAAACTTCTTTGGTGGCGATAGCATTAAAGCGAGCATAAATGCTTTAACCAGTGCGATAACAATAATCGTTATATATTTCATAGATACAGGTGCCGGCCTAACCGTATTAACGGCCTCATTTATTCTTTTCTTGTTTGCAAACCACCTTTCAAAATCGAAAATCAATACGCTCCCTAAAAAATCATATTATGAAGGACAAACCAACTCGAAAGTTCTTGAAATTGTTTCCAATCCCACCAATCTAAAAGCCAGCGCTATGGAAATGCGTATGGAAAATTTGATGTCGAATTTGGTCAAAACGCGGGAACGTCGGAGCACTGAATATGAAGAACTAGATTCTCAATTCAATCTCATGCTCACTTTGATCCAACACGTTACTGTTTCATTAGTTGTAGTTCATTGCGCAGTATCAGTCATTAGCCAGGATATCAGCCAAGGTGTGATGGCGGCGGTCATCCTATTAACAAATCGTTATTTCGCACCTTATCAACAAATCATGCACACCTTATCGCGCTGGAAAATCAATGAGGTATACCTTAATCGCTTAAACGAACTTCTTGAGCTCGATGAATTTACAGTGAATCAGACGGATACAAATCTAAGACTAATAAATTTAGAGGTTCCCTCTTTTAACAAAACCTTGGCGCTCGGCCAGTTATGCGTGTTGAGTGGTCCTTCATGTAGCGGTAAGACCTACCTTTCTCAATGCATTACACGTGAACGGGAGGAACACGCAGAGTCCATTAAGACAAACGGCAAGCCTATTCAGAATATCCCTTATAAAATATGGCGTGAACAAGTGATTCATATTAACCGTAGCTCAAGCTTTATTGAAGGGACAATCATAGACAACATTACATGTTTCCAACCCGCACTGCATAAAGCCGCTTATGCGCTTTGTGAAGCAATGCAAATCAAGCACACCATAGATGAGCTAAGGCAGGGGTTTTATACAGAGTTTCGCTCCACAAATACCGTTCCATTGCCTCGTCAAGTTATTTATGCATTGGTTATTATTCGTGCTGTTTTGAGTCGTAAATCGATCATTATCATTGATGATCTGGACCTAATCTATGACACCCGTTTTGTTAAAAACTTGGTCACCTGTATTCGTCCGCGCTCAGATGCTTTTATCTGTATTTTTGTATCCAATCGTCTTCACGAAATCTACCCAAAACTTGAGCATATCGTTTTACCTCAACGATCGTTAAAGAATCAAGCGAGAAACATAGAACCAAAACATCAAAACAAAAACGATATAAATAAGGATATCATTGCATGAATACCTTAGTTGCCTTTGATGAAGTTGAACAACGTCTGCATCAATTTGCAAATAGTCCCTTAGGTGAAAATTACTTTGAGGCACACCCAATTTCTCGTGGAATCGCTTTTAGCTTAGTTGCACTAGGCTGGGAAGGAACACCTGGTATTTTAGCCGATGCATTTTTGCCCACCAATGAAGATCATGAAGCTTTCACAAACACACTTACACGTTTAGGTTATAGCCCTGAGCACGAGGATGGTGTCACACGGGAGAGATTAGCTAAAATTGACAGTCCTTGTTGGATCTCATGTATTGGGTTTAACGGTATTCTGATCGAGTATAACCTCGAGAAACAGCAACTATGCATCTATGACTACCGCAATGACAATTTGTTCTATAAAGAGGCTGATGAGCAGAATTATACGATCATTCACATCTCGCGTTATTCCAAATTGTTTCGCGAGCCTCCGCCTGAGAGCCAAGACAAAAGCAACTGGATAAAGTATTGTTTTTATCGCTATAACCGTGAGTTACACCAACTAACAATACTCAGTTTTATCGTGAGTATTTTGGGTGCAGTCAACCCTTTCTTTATCATGATCATTTACACCTTCGCATTAACTTCAGGTTCTCTTTCAAGTCTCGCTTGGCTAACAGCGGGATCTATTATAACCGCGCTTTTGGAATACAAATTCAAGAGAATGCGCTTGGATATTCTGAATAATTCAGGACAAGATCTTGCCATCTATATCGCATATACCGTCACATCAAAATTACTCTGGCTGCCCTATGCTCTGACGACTGGCGCAAGGGCTTCAGCACAACTTGCACGTCTAAAAGATATTGATCAGTTTCGAAAATTGGTGACTGCAGAATCAACGCTTTCTTATTTCGATTTCCCTTTTATCTTAGTATTTCTAATTGCCATTATGCTGCTTTCTGGGCTCGCAGCTGTAGCTGTTGTAGCAGGTGTTATCATCATGCTGCTTTACTGTCTCTACGCACGCCAAAGTTATGAACGAGCCACCTCGCAAAACTCACGTGCAAATGCGATGGTCTCTCATCAATGGAATGAGCTGTTCACTAGATTGGCTTCTATTCAAGGTTTGCCCCTAATACAAGTAATAGAATCACGTTTTGGGGCTGCACAATCACGGAGTTTAGATGATTCCAACCATGTAGCGATCACTAATTCGCGGATCCAGAATACTGGTCAAGTAATGACGCAAGTCATCGGCACATTAAGTATAGTGATCGCGGTGTTAGCCGTGATGCAAGGTTTAAATGAACCGAGCGCAATGATTGTAATCATTATTTTGGTGTGGAAAGCATTAACACCAATTATGGGAGTATTCAATGCAATCACCCGTTTTAAATCGATTCAAAGCTCTGCACGTCAAGTGAATGCATTGATGTCCTTGGATGATGATCGCCAGAACCTAGAAAAAAGCCCACCTATCGATCAAGTAAGCGGCAATATTCAAGTACATGGCCTGACTCATCGTTATCCAGGCAGTACTAAAGGCTTAACTAATCTCGAATTCAAAGTGAATGCGGGCAGTAAAGTCACCATAGTTGGACCACCCGGCTGCGGCAAAACCAGTTTATTAAAAGTACTTGGTAATCTTGAGCAAAACTATCAAGGAACGGTATTGTGCGAGGGTTATAATATCCATCAATTTAATAATTATCGCTATCGTCGGTCTGTTAAATACGTGCCTTTTGAAAGTCATTTTTTCTATGGGACGATGAAGGAAAACTTTGAGCTATATAACGGGACTATGCGCGATAGAGATATGCGCGAGGCTGTCGACTTATTTGGCTTGAGCGAATACTTTCCTCAAAGCGTTAATACCTTGTTATCGCCATCACTTATCAACGAGCTGCCAAATGGAATTCAACAGCTGTTACGGCTTTGTATTAACCTTGGAGACATGCGTCATAGCTTGTATTTGTTAGATGAACCTTTACTTGGCTGCGCAGATGAGTTCGGCAAGATTGTTACTTCGCTCATATCAGGTCCTCTCGAGAATAAAACCGTACTCGCAGCGACCAATGAAAAAGCCATCGTTGCATCGTTTAATGAATGTTTATTACTCGATGATCTAGGCGGGCAAAAGTATTTTGGCTCGCCAGATAAAGTGATTCAGACTTTGTAGTTTAAGTGTGTGCTGGACTCTTATAGAAAAAATAGGATGGAGTATTACATACCTCTAAACTCATCGTAGCGGGATCGCCTTCTCGAAGGATGAGTGACTGCCAGTCAAAAATGGATTAAGCGAGTTCCGCAGCGCCATTTTTTACCAAGACACGAATGGACCCGAAGGGCCTAAGAGCAGGTACGCCTTTCTTTGGTACTTTCTTGGGCGAACAAGAAAGTACATAAAGTAAGAAAAGAAGAGTAGAAACTAGGATTTTAGGGGTACCGCAGGCCCCAAGAGCTGAGGCGCGTATAGATTTTTAAGACCTTTGGCATCAAAGGTCTTAAAACGCTGTCGACCGCCGCCGACAAGAAAAGATTAAGAGTCCGACGTCTGACGTCTTTTCGCTTCATCCCACAGCTGATCAAGCTCTTTTAGGGTGCAGTCTTCGAATGCCTTACCTTGCTCTGAAAGAGCTGATTCGATGTAATTGAATCGTGAGG
>NZ_LWFH01001666.1:0-33043 GCF_001635725.1 Oleiphilus sp. HI0066 | reverse complement strand
GCCACCATTTGACTAATGTCGAAAGCTTATCGTCCTTGGTCTTTCCGTTGCCGACAAAATCAAAATAGATCCAGCACATGATGAACATGGAACGCTTCAAGTAGTGGACATATCGAATAATCCTTTTGTACGTCCTGATTTAGATAATCTTATTTCGGGCCTAGAGTGGATTCGTAGCAATAACTATCCGATTCGCGGAACCTTTTCTTACGATAACTAACACCTTATTGCCACACACAAAGACTTAGAAAACAACATGTGGCTGCCTGATTTGCGTCATCCTAGGCCCCTACATGTTGCGTATTAGAGAGCAATTTTCCTATGGCATTACAAGATCACCCAATGTGGCGAAAGCCCCAACACCATCATGATTTAGATCATGCTCATGACCACGTACATTGGGTAGAGCTGTTCTATGACTTGATTCATGTGGTCACAATCTTTCTTCTCGGAAATTACTTATCACACCATTTGAACATAGATGGCTTCTTGGTGTTTTGTGGAATCTTCATTGCATTGTGGTATGCCTGGGGTGAGCTCAGTATTTTCAACTCTATTTATGTCAGCACGGATATTTGGCATCGTATCATTATGTCAGTAATGATCTGTACATTGATGTTTATGGCCGCAGCGATACCCGCAATTGAAGGGAAAGGATGGGCTTTCTTTGCACTGGGATTTGCCGCGAATCGAGCAATGCTCGCCATGCTATATGTAAGAGCTCGGCGAAACAATTCAGAAACACACTCGATGTGCAATGAGCAGATCCGAAACTTATCAAGTTTCGCCATTATATTTGCCATTACGGCATTTCTGCCAAAACCCTATGCTTTCTGGGCCTTTGCGGCGGCTCTGGTTGCCACGCAAACGCTTTACATGATTCCGAAAGTCTCTGTACTACGCCATGAACGTTTTGCTCCTCGACTCGGTCATATGGCGGAACGCTTCTCTCTACTCACACTTATCATTCTCGGCGAAGGCTTTTTTAAGTTAGTTATTACACTTTCCGAAAAAGGTATCTATAAAGTTTCCTCCGACGTGCTTGTCAATTTCGTTATTGGCGGAATATCCATGTTCATCATGTGCTGGATCTATTTTGATTTTGTCGGCAACGGAAAGACCAAGGACGATAAGCTTTCGACATTAGTCAAATGGTGGCTTGCGCATTTAACACTCATGATTTGCGGGGTAATGGTTGGCGTAGCACTCGCTGCCGAAGTAAAAGTTGGTTTCTGGGAACCCTACCCAACCAAATATGCGGCTATTGGGTGCTTCGGGCTAGCGGGATATATTGCCATGTTGTGGGTACTAAAGAACGTCATCGAGCATCGTGTCGCATCAGACCATGGTCGTTGGGATGTCCGATTATTTGGAATTATTGTTGCTGTAGGATGTTTCTTTATTGTCCCTCACGTACCCTCAATTGTCGCCAACCTGATATGGGGGACTGCATTACTATCACAAATAGTTATTCCCGTAACGCGCGCGTGGATGACTTTCCGCCATGAGTGATATTTTAGTATCTAAAAATAAACTTCGGGCAAAGATCTATTGGTGGTTGGAACGGCCTGATAGAGAGGCTTGGGGGCCCAAACTTCTGGAAGTTGCCCTCGTTGTGCTGATCATACTCAATGTCGGCGCCGTTATTTTGGAAACGGTTGATTCCATCTACCAAAGCTGGGAAGGAGCCTTTAATGTATTTGAAGGCATTTCCTTATGCATCTTTATTTTAGAGTACCTGTTGCGCTTATGGATCGTACCTGAAAAGCAAGATTCACCTTCTCGTATATCATGGATGCGATCGCCGATTGCGATTATTGACTTGCTTGCTATCTTACCTGCGTTGCTCTATCTGTTCATTCCAATCGATCTACGCATTCTACGTACCTTCCGTATGCTTCGTCTTTTGAAGCTCACACGTTACTCACCTGCTCTGGGAATGTTGCTCGCAGTATTTGAAGAAGAGGCGGGAGCTTTCTTTGCTGGATTTTTCATTCTCATGCTTATGCTTATCTTTGCTGCAAGTGGTGCATGGTTAGCAGAACACACTGTACAACCCAATGCGTTTGGTTCAATACCCCAAGCCATGTGGTGGGCCGTGGCCACACTTACTACAGTGGGTTATGGCGATGTCACTCCAATCACGGTTGCAGGCAAAATCTTCGGAGCACTTATCACCGTGATTGGTATCGGCATGGCAGCCTTACCCGCAGGCATTATCGCAAGCGGCTTGAATGAGCAAATTCATCGCCGCCGTTCCAGCCTCCAAAGAGAGTTTAGAAAAGCACTGGAAGATGGCATAATCTGTCAACAGGAAGAGGAAGACATTGAGGCATTGAGAAAGCAACTAGGACTTTCGCGCAGAACAGCTGATCATATTCGTGAAGCTGTTCATAGCGAAAAGGAAACCAAAATTGGCGCTACATGCCAACATTGCGGCAAACCATTCAAGGCACCTTAGATGTTATTAATCAATAAAGGAGTAGTTCATAGGAAGTCTGAATTCCCCTTTATTGATTATATATATCTTATCGCTGTGAAGGATGTATCCAAGCATATTTCTTAAACGCATCATCTGGCTCAGTGTGTGCCAATGCGTTGGTAAAATTGGAGATCAACTTTGCCGATAAACCAGTTAATACTTCCAATGCCTGGCGCTTTGTATAACCCGCTTCAATAAAGTCTTGTAGCTTTTCATCTCCAATGTGACCACGCTTATCTAGTAGTGCTTTAGCATAGTCGTGCAAAGCTTGAAGCTTAGCGTCAGGTATCTCAGTACCCTCACGTAATGCTTCGATAACTTCCTCAGGCATTTTCGCGGAATGCATCATCCAGGTATGGCCCGGCACGCAGTAGTGGCAGTTATTTTCGAAGTTCGCAGTCATAAAAACTACCTGCTGCTCAATCGGCGACAGGGTTGTGTTTTTCATGAATAGGCTAAATACAGTATTGTAAGCCTCATAAGTAGCAGGTGCTTCTGCCAATATCTTGTGCAAATTAGGTATCATGCCAAAACCTTTCAACGAAGCTTCCATTAACGATTTCGACTCTTCTGGCGCAGTATTGGTTTCATAGTATGTAAACATAAAAATTCCTCTGTTCTATGTAGTTCTGTCTTTAGGATGCTGTAGTTAAAGCTTCGCGGTAGGTTTCGGTTTCTTGAGCACCTTGTAGAACTTCTTCACCGTTAATAATCACTACCGGCACTCCGTGAAAACCTCCAGACAGCCACTTTCTCTCAATCTCGACCAACTCAGTTTGAAAAGTAGGATTATCTAAGACGTCTTCGGCTTCGCTTTTATCTAGGCCTAAACTAGCGACTATTTGCAGCAAAACCTCCTTACTTGAGATATCTTTGTGGTCCGAAAAATAGGCTCTGAAAAATGATTCGGCTAATTGAGTTTGCTTGCCTTTCTCTTCTGCCCACCTCAACAGCAAATGCGCCTTGCGAGTGTTAAACATGCGCATATCATCGAAGTAGTTGAATTGAAAGCCCACCTCTTGGCCCAAAGCCGTCAAACGCTTACGTGCCTCAATACTTCCGTTAATCGTCGTTCCATATTTAGCTGCAAGATGCTCTCTGAGATTCTCACCTTCTTCCGCAATAGAGGGATTCAGTTCGAATGGATGCCACCGTATGGAGACTTGGTCTTCGATACCCAGGTCTTTGATTGCGGCCTGAATTCTGTAATACCCTATAACACACCAAGGACATACAGCATCAGATAAGATATCGATCATAATCTGTTTGCTATTGCTCATGGCGGCTTACCTTTGATTCAACGATAATTGCGACTACTTCAGTATCACCCGTATTGCTAACTTGATGTGCCCATGCTTCGTGCCACATCACGTGCCCATCAGGAACATTTGCGACAAAGGACTCTCCGTTTTCTTCGGTAATTGTCAGCTGGCCACCTTTTTGAAAGTAAACCGTCTCGTTGTGATGACGATGAGGCATATCAGACTCTCCTGGCTGTAGCACCATTCTAAGCACCAGTACGTGTTCGTTTTCCAACAGCACATGGTAGTACTCGGGTGAAGAGACGTGCGCTAAAGGAACCTCCTGAGCATCCGAAACTGAGGCGGACGAAAATAGAACCAACCCCAGAATGGTCTTTTTAATTCGCGTATTCATAAGGAATTACTCCCGATTGGATTAAAAATTCTCTTCAATGTGCTTAGAGAAACGCTTGAAGTCACTCTCAGCTTCCGCATTTTTCATCACATCGAAACTCGCAAAAGTGGGAAGCGCTTTCATACCAAAGAAGCGGAAGTTCATATGCATCGGGAAAAACAAGTCATCGACGCTTTTGCCTTGGAATAGATATTCATTTTCGTCATCAAATGACTCTTTTGGTGCGTTAAAGGTCAGAGACAACATATAATTTTTACCCGTGAGCGTACCGCCCGCACCATAGTTTTTCTTGGGAGCATCCTCATGACGACCGTCACCGTTGCATAATTGTCCTCCCATGCCTGCGGTATAGACTTCATCCATATATTTCTTAAAGGTCCAAGGTACGCCCATCCAGTTCACGGGTGATTGAAGAATTATCGTGTCAGCCCATTGATGGTTTTCAAGCTCAGTTTCAACATTCCACTCTTCATCGATGTTTACAATTCGTGCTTCATGCCCTTTTGCTTTTAATAGTTCATCTGCCATTTGGACCAGAGCGCCATTTAATCGACCTTCTGAGAATGGATATTTATGGTGTGCATTGATAATCAAGATATTACTCATGGCTTCTTTCCTCGCTGTGTATGGACTGTTGGATAAGTAATAGTGGTTAATTAATCACTTTAGGTATATTATTGTTACCTACCTCCCCATATCAATTAGTATACTTTTAGTAACCTGCTTAAAATGAGTAAAGAAACATGAAAAGCCGCGTAGAAACAGATAGTTATGGTCGAAAAAAAGTTTATGATGCGTGTGTCGAGCCTTGTGCGATAGAAAAAGGCATGCGCTTCATTGGCGGGAAATGGACCGGATCAATTGTCTATCACCTCAAAGATGGGCCGGTACGATTTAATGACCTAACTCGAATGTTAGGCGGTGCAAGTAAGAAAATGATTGATCAAAGGCTTAAGGAATTAGAGGCTCGGGACATGGTCGTTCGAACGGTGATTAGTGATCGCCCCATAGCCGTAACCTATGAGCTGACAAACTTCGGACGCTCAGCATTGGATATACTGGACCAGCTTCGTATCTGGTCGGAGTCAAATCAGTTATAGTGGTGTGAGGTGGTCGCGACGACGCCAGCTCTCACCGGTAAAATGACCTCCAGATTCAACCGAATGTTACCGATTCAATCTTTCTCAGTTTTGTTTAATAAGTGAATGTCTGCCAATCGCTCAACCAAGAACAAGTATCTGTCGATATACAGCTAAACCTAAGTCAAAATGTTTGCTTTCTCAGGAAAGTGAATGCCCGTGAACCAAGATTTCTTTCCTGACTTAACGTCCGCTAACACATTGAAGCGGGCATTGTGTTCAGAGAGCCGCCAAGGTCTGCTCTTGTCTATTTCCGTGCATTAATCTCTAAAAAATAGACAGGTTGATAGGGGAGTTCGATCACTTATTGACTTGAAAGCTCTACCGTCACGGCCAACTCCACACTTGCCCCAGCAGGCAGACTATTGCAGCCATGTACGGTTCTAATGTGTCTTGCTTGCTCACCTAATACTTTCGCAAATAAGTCTGAAGCGCCATTTAGCACGTCGGCATGTTGTGTGAATGAGTCTGTGGCGTTGATAAAACCGTCTAAGCGAATGATTTTGCTAAAACGAAACGGCGTATCTTTGAGTGCAGCATCAATTTGGCTCAATACGTTTAGTGCGGCTATGTGTGCGACTTGCTTGCCTTGTTCTAGAAATAATGTGTCGCCGAGTTTTCAGATGTGAAGCATTTGCCCTTGATCAAAGGGGAGTTGTCCTGAAATATAAAGCAGGTTTCCGCTGATCAATGACGCGCAATAATTGCCGACAGGTTGAGGAGGGCTTGGAAGTACCAAGCCTTCTTTTTTATAGCGTCACGAATGTTCATCATCGTCCTATGCTGAATGTGAGCCTGCAGTAATGCCACCATCTACAAAGAAGGTATTTGATGCCTTTCAGAATCAATCCATTAACCCTGAGACGATCATGCAGATCGAGCGGGACGATTTTGTGTTGCCGTTGGTTGCCGCGAATGTTGGTGTGTCGATTATGACGAATCGAACAACCCCTTATGATCTGAACTTTATCCCAATCGAAGATTTTGATATCAACCGCACGATAGGTTTGTGCCTGAATAATCAAGATGAGCAAGCGCTCAGCGTTCCCATTAAGGCCTTTATTCAATCGATTGAGTCTGAGTTTAAGGTGGAGATTTTGCATCATTAGGGACGATTATTAGCTTTTTTACATTTATTCACTTTTATGACTCAACGCAAATATCGTTTACAGCGTATTTCTTTTTGCGAACTGATCCTACTTTGAACGAGGGTAAGCGTATGAAAGACACGTATTTTGTGGCAGACGATTTAGACGAAGTTGAGCTAATTCAAAACGAGTTGATGGAAGCTGGAGTAGAGAAGGATAGCATTTCTGTTTGGAGCGGCGACGCCTATGGCGTCGACACGCATCATCTCAAGGCTGAAAACGAGTTACTGAAAACGGATGCGATTCCGTCGATGCGGTCAGGCTTAATATGTGGTTTGATCCTGTCCGGTGTCGCGCTTTTCGGTTTTTTAGGTCTGGGTTTAATGAGTTCAGAATACATGAGCGCAGGACTCATTTTTTGCGGACTTGTGATTGGCTTCTGCACGTGGGAGGCAGGGCTATTGGGTTTACGTCGAGTTCACCGCGACTTTACTCAATTGGGTCGTTATGTAGCGCAGAAGAAACACATCATTCATTTGCATCTTGGTGACAAAGCTGAGAAAGCAGCAAATAAAGTGTTATTAAAACATCCTGCGATCACGTCTGTCCGAATGGGCTAGGGCATTTCGCGAGAAGAGATTAGCTTTGACCTAGTTTTTAGCTTCTAGTTCTTAGTTTGATCTCGAGAGACCGCTTTAGGAGAGTGGCCAAACCAACGCTTGTAAGCCTTGTAGAAGCCGCTCGTCTCTTTAAAGCCCAGATGCAAACTCAACGAAGACAAGCTCACTCCTCGATCTAGTTGTTTTGCTGCTTCCTCTTTTCTTATTTGATCGAATAAAGTTTTAAAATCGCTGCTCTCTTCTTTTAGCTTCCTGTAGAGCGTTTGTCTGCTCATTCCCAGCGAGGCGCTAATTAATTCCGTACTAACTGGTTCTGAGCTTTTGATTCTTTCTTCTATGCGTTTTTTTACTTTTTCTTGGGTCGAGCTTGTGCCTTGAATATCTGATAGTAGCTCTGAGGCTTTCGATTGAATTATCCCTTTCACTAACGAGTTGCTGCTGACGATTGGGAGCTCAAGTGCTTGCGCTTTGATCGAGATTCTATTTGATGAAGCGTTAAATCGAATTGAGTGACCAAAAATCTGTTTAAATTGATGAGCGTAATCAGGCTCTGGAAAACTGAATTCGGCTTTTTCTATCGTAAGTTCATTACCCGTCAGTGAATATGCCCACGCCATCACGGCGCTCATACTGCGTTCGATCGCGATGGTAGGATATTGTTGTTTACTTCCGATATTAAAGGTCAAACTAACAAGGCTATCTTGCCTGTGCACGGTGATGTTCTCCGAGGCATTCATGAGCACAAGATTGTTTGTAAATACTTCTAATGCCTCGCCTAAATTACTACATTGACTAACCCAACTTGCTAATAATCCCTTGGCGTTTGGATTAATTGTTTGTCCAATGCGTAAACCAAGGCCTCGTCCTTTATCGTGCTTGTCGATCTCTTGCCATAAAGAGATCAGAACCGATTCTGGTAGGCGCGAGTCAGGGCTATTGCTCCATGACCTATCCCATCCCAGCTCACTCAGTGTTTTCGTCGATAAAATGTCTAACTCAAGACATATATCGACTAGGTCTTGCGCTGCTGCGCATGAGACAGTGTTACCAATAGACATAAACGTGTTACCGAAGGACCTAGGTTGCTGTTTGGCTTACTTTTAACATTCACATCTTCAATCATAACCCCACAGGACTGAATTGTGATGCGAATTTTTAGCGCTTGCGTTCTCGTACTTAGCGCACTTCTCAGTGCGTGCAGTCAATCCATCGACCCACAAGTATTAGAGCAAAAATATACCAACTCATCTTCTTCATTTATGGAGCTCGATGGAAACCGTATTCATTATCGGGATGAAGGAGAGGGCGATGTAATCGTTTTGATTCATGGTACGGCATCTTCACTGCATACTTGGGATGCATGGACTGAATCATTGAAACAGCATTACCGCATTATCCGTATGGATTTACCTGGTTTCGGCTTGACCGGTCCTGACCACAAAGACCGCTACGAAGTGTCAGACGATGTGACCTTTTTAAAGCAATTTCTTGGGCATTTGAATATCGAATCGGCACATTTCGTGGGCAGTTCATTAGGTGGGCGCATTGCATGGCAATACGCGCTAGAAAAACCTGAGCAGGTTGCAAGTTTAACTTTGATGAACTCACTAGGTTATCCTCAAGAGCGCTGGCCACCACCTATTCAGCTCGCACAATGGCCGGTGTTCGATACGATAATGAGCCATTTTTCTCCTCGATTTATGTATGACATTGGCCTAAGGGATGTGTATTTCGATTCAGCCTTGGTTGATGAAAAGCTAGTGGATCGATATTTTGAGTTGTCCCGTTATCCGGGTAATTTAGCGGCGTTCCCAAAACGTGTTAAAGCGCGTCTAGACCAAGACTCACAGTTAATTTCTGATGTAAGCGTTCCAACGTTTGTAATGTGGGGACAAGAGGATCTTTATTTTCCGGTAGCCAATGCTTATCGGTTTCAAAAAGAAATCGCTCAAACCCAAATGTATATATTTGAAGACGTTGGGCATCTACCGATGGAAGAGGTTCCTGATGCATCTGTGAAGGCGTATCGCTCTTTTCTAACTCAAATTTCGTATTAACGACTAGTTTTCTCGGGTGCCTAGTTAACGCGAGGTGCTTGAACCTGCAAAGAATCGTGCTAAATCTTACTAGCCAAAAAAAATGAACTTTAGAGGGATGCGCGCGTCCCTACTTTTACATTGCTAAGAGCATTTATTTCAATTGGCGAAAGTATGAGCAAGGTGCTAATTCTTAATGGGCATCATCCTTATCCTTTTTCAGAAGGTCGATTAAACAAAACCATGGTGGAGCTGGCAGAGGCTCGTCTACAAGAAAAGGGACATGAAACGCGCGTTGTAAATTCTGCAGAAGAATATGATGTGGATGAACAAGTTGCGAATCATGTTTGGGCTGATGTTGTGATTCTTCAAACGCCTGTGAATTGGATGGGCGTGACATGGACATTCAAAAAATATATTGATGAAGTCTACACGGCTGGTATGGGTGGCTAGTTGTGTAACGATGATGGGCGTACCCACGAAGAACCTAAGAAAAACTATGGCGGTGGAGGCATAGCAGCGGGTAAAAAATATATGCTGTCATTAACTTTCAACGCACCCGAAGAAGCGTTTAATGACCCAGGTGAATATTTATTCCAAGGCAAAACGGTTGATGATTTGTTCTTCCCGATGCATGTGAATTTTCGGTTCTTCGCAATGGAGCCGCTTGAAACGTTCGTGGCCTATGACGTGATGAAAAAACCAAGCGTCGATGACGACCTTAAACGATTTGAAGCACATTTAGATCGCATTTTTTAGAGCACTGTTTGGGGCCTCTATTTTAAAGTGGGGGCCTTAATCTGAAACTTCATAGAAACCATTTCGCGATTGTTTTAGAAACTTTTCATAGTCCCCAGATTTTCTCAATTTCGTTAGTCCTTTATTGAATGCTGACATGATACTTTCTGCGTCTGGAGTGAGCTTACTAATCAATAAATGGAATGTGGTCGGCTGATAAGAGGGACGCATTTGAGGGGTGTAAGTTAACTGATCAATTTCTTCTTGCGTGAATTCGCTTTGCAACAGCCCATAACCGGTGTTTAAGCTTGCTGGGAAAGCACCTATTCGTCCACGCAGTAATTTTTTGAAGTTTAATGAATCTGTTTCTGATCGCTCTACCTGAATCAAACCCTCTGTTTCATATTTTCTGAAGTTCGATAGATAGGTATATCCGATCGTCGCCCCGACTTTAATGTCTTTTAGACTTTCCCAGTTCTCAGCTTCCCAAGGAATCGGTGCATCTTTTTGATAGAACACAACCGGAACATCCGTAATAACGGTATCGCTATACAAAAAGTCCGCAAAGCGTTCATCTTTTTTGGACCACACGAATGTCCCATCAATGCTTGCGTTTTTAGCAAGCAAATAACCGCGCTTTCATGGGTAGTATTCCAGCTCCATTTGTATGTCTTGCGTTTTAAAATGCTTGGCTAACGATGCGCGCCACGACACCGCCGTGTTTGAGGTTTTGTGACTGGAATGGCAGCCATTCGCCACTGCTTAACACAACGGTCTGTTGGGCTTTTAATATTGCACTGGCTAATAGTAAAAATAGCCCAATGAGTTTGTATTTATTTTTATTCATCTGGGTGTATCTTTTTGAATTGTGTTAACTAAATTAGATTAATCGAGTACGTATAACAACATCTAAATAGATGATTTAGAAGATCGCTTTGAAGACGATTAGCAGGTAGGAAGAATGAAAGTGCCGCAGCTAAGCGATACGGCACTTAATTTTGCTAGAATAGGATGTTGTATAAGAAACCTGCTGCAATCGCCATTGATAAAATGACGAATAGGAACGCAGCGATCAGCTGATTTTTAAACAATGATTTCAGTAAGATAACTTCGGTAAGACTTGCTCCCGCACTGCCAATAATCAATGCCATAACTGCGCCGAGCGCCATGCCTTTTTCAACCAATACTGCACTCAATGGGATGACGGCTTCTGCGCGAATATATAGGGGAATACCGATCACAGCAGACACAGGAATTGCCCAAGGGTTTTCTTTGTTCGCAACAGAGCTGACGAATTCAGTAGGCATAAATCCGTATATCAACGCGCCCAATGCAATGCCTCCAAATAAGTACGGTGCAACTTGTTTAAAGTCTTTCCAAGTTGAGTCCCATATTGCTTTCCATTTATTGATAGGTGCTTTGGAGCCACATCCACTTCCGTAAGTTTTAGCGGGTTCCACATAAGCTTCTGGTTTTACGAAGCGTTCAAACCCCAGTTTTTCAAGCAGAAAACCTGCAATAACGGATACACCCATCGCGATAATGAAGTAAAAAATAGTGACTTTTATGCCAAAGGTGATCGCAAACAAGCCAATGATAATTGGGTTTAAGAGTGGGCTTGAGAACAGGAATACCATCATTGTGCCAAAGCCCGCATTTGCGCGTAACAAACCCTTCAAAAATGGAATGGTAGAGCAGGAGCAAAATGGTGTGATCGCACCGAGAAGGCTAGCTACAAAATAGCCTTTTCCGTTCTTACTACTAAGAATGGCTTGAATCTTCTGAGGTGGAATACGTTCTTGTAAAACACCAACGCCATAACTAATCAGCAAGAATAAAACAGTGAGCTCAACAGCGAGAAAAGCAAACATGCCTAAGCTTTCTCGCAGCATATCTAGTGTAAAGGTCATAATACTTCTCCAGTCAATCTATATTTCTAGAATAATCGAAATATAATGGTGTAATTTGAGTGCGTCAAGATATTTCTGGTAATATCGAAATATTATTTTGTTTGGTTGAATACAGTATGGACTTAGATAAAGCTGCAAAGGCACTAAAAGAACTAGGGCACCCAATTCGCTTGGCGATATATAAACGATTAGTGAAGGGCGGAGAGGCTGGTGTTCCGGTTGGTGTACTAAAAGATGAGCTAGATGTTCCTGGGTCAACGCTAACGCATCACATCAGCGGTTTGGCCTCTGCTGGCTTGATCGTTCAGCGAAGAGAAGGGCGAACGCTATATTGTGTCGCCCAGTATGCGGAGTTGGATGGCTTGATTACCTTCTTACAAGAGGAATGTTGTCAGGGCTAAGTGGCTACTCGCGATATTTTGCAGCGGTAATAAATTCCCCAAAGCTCTCGCACCACACCAAAACTGTGGTGTAGTCCTCAAGTACTACACCACTAGGAATATCCGCGATGAATCCGTCAAAGGTTTTGATGTCTGCTAGTTGAGGAGAGTTGTCTTTAATCGCCTCAAATTCGGCTTCGGTTTCAACAAATTCTTTCGTTAGATAAAGCTTGTAGTCGGGGCCGGGGGCCAGCTCTCCTTGAAAAGTGATGGTTGTAGGAGACAGTGAAACGTCGCCATCCCCCCAGTGAAAACGATCACTGCCTTTTAGTTCGCGTACAAAGGTAGCGGTGTAGCTAGCCGATTTGCTCGACTCAACAAGTTCTGCCTCTGAGGGAGCCGGTGGGGCAGTTAAAATTGGCAAGAAATAAATGCCTAAGCCGAAGCCAACGCCACCAACAATGATGTGGGTGACGAGCAAAATGGGGATGAGTGCTTTTTTCATAGTTGGTCCGAATAAATCATTGAGAATCGTCTAGACGATATAGACCCTAAATCTTCAGACTTTTATTCTAGCTTAAGTTCGCCAATTTAGATTTAGCGCTCAGCTTGGTTTTCACTAGCTCTCTTAATACATCACGCTTGATTGATTTATTAGTGAGTGCCGGCGCTTGCCACCACCAACCGGCATGTTGCATGGCGATTCCTGCCGCAACCATGCGTTTGATGACGGTTTCGAATTCCTCATCGCTGTAATTATGACTAAAGATAAAGCGTCCCGTGCCAATCCAAGGTAGTAGCAAACCTTCCGCTCTTAGATAGTATTGATACATCCAGTTGTAACGACTTGCTTGCGTGTACATCGGCACAAATACAGAAGCCATGTTGGCGACTTTTATCGGAATACCCGCTTCTTGAAACACTTCGTTCATTACGCGCGCTCGGGTATTCCATTGTTTGTCTAAGCGCTCTGGTTCGATCAAGTACTTCGGCTGTTCTACGCGTTTTAGAAAAGCATTCATGGCGCCCATGACATATGGGTGTGCGTTGAAGGTTCCTCGCGCAAAACATATATCCGTCGGCTTGTGTTCTTTATAGCGTTTCATTAGTTCTGCTTTGCCGCATACGACGCCAACGGGCAAACCGCCACCGAGTGTTTTTCCGTAGGTGACCATATCTGCTTGGACGCCAAAATACTCTTGAGCGCCACCTTTCGCTAAACGAAACCCAAGAAATACCTCGTCCATGATCATCACTATGTTTTTCTTGGTGCAGATCTCACGAAGCGCTTTCAGCCATACTGTGTAGGCTTCTTTATCAAAATGCGCTGAGCGGTCGCTAGCTATCAGCATCGAATCGCTACTGCTTCCGCCATTTGGGTTGAGCGCTTGCAGCGGATTAACTAAGACGCAGGCTATGTCTTTTCGTGTTTTAAGTACCCTGAGCGTGTCGTTAGACATTTCTTTTAAGGTATACACATCGTGCACTTTTCGTGGATTGCCTATGCCGGGTTGAACCCCGTCCCACCAACCGTGATAAGCACCGCAAAAAACAACGGTTCGTTTCTTACCTGTGTGGTAATGCGCGAGACGAACTGCTTGCATTACTGCTTCAGTGCCCGACATATGATAAGACACTTCGTCTAATCCGGAGATGTCTTTGAGCTTATCGGTATTGTTGATGATTAAGGGATGATATGGGCCAAGCGCTGCGCCAAGTTCGCGTGTTTGAGCGATTCCTTCGTCCATGCATTCTTTGTAGAAATCGTAACCGTAAAGATTAACGCCGTAAGCACCTGTTAAGTCATAACTCCAGTTGCCGTCTAAGTCGCGAATCTGCGTACCGCTCGTTGTATCGGCCATCAGACCGATAGGCATTTCATTATGCATAAAAGCACGAAACTGAAATGGCACGCGATAACGGTTAGTGAAATCGACATCCGATAACTTTCCTTCCAGTTTTTTGCTTGCAGCGATTGAGTTAGGAGATAGACGTGTTAAGCGTTCTTTAAGATCGTTAAAACTGGCTTGGCGTTGTGCTGCAATATGCTCCGGCGCATTGTCACAACTAAAGACTCTAGCGTCGTTATATCGATAGTACGGGAGAAGTTTAGCTACCTGCTTTGACATCTTTGCGTGCCCACGTAGAGACGGGTGCTTTGCTTTGGATAATTGCAGACGGATGGCAATGCGATAGAGCGAGTAAATAATCACTAATGCAATCATTAGCAGCACAAATTGCTCGTGATTCCATGAGCTTGTAAGTTCAGTCATTTTTGATTACCTCTCTGTCGCATTGTGAACAGATCTGAATCCTTAGCTTCGAGCATCGCAGTCTTGATCTATTTCGTCTGGATGGCTTGATACGGCGTGGGTCATTGGGTCCATTAGCTGACCGCGCATTAGATAAATCGGAGACTTCATGTAGATTTTGCAGTCATGGAAAGGGTCGGTAAGAATTTTCACGCACCATGCGATGCCGGTTTTTACATCACGAATAAAAAATAAATGGAAGGTTCTAAAGAGCAGGGCTGTGACGCCTAAAATTAGCCATGCGATGGCCATGTTATTCAGAAAACCATTGAAGTCAGTGTAGGCGGTCATCGTGCCGAAAAACGTTGGGTCAAAGTACAGTGCAATTGGAATCGCTGCCCAGATGCCGTGAAGTACGCGTTTACGGTTTAAGTTGTAACCCACTTTGATTTCTTCTTTGTGTTCATGGGTAGCTTTGTTGATATGGTCATAATCGCGAGGTTCAAAAAAGAAATGGCCACTTTGGCGTGACACCATACCGATTCCCCAGCCAATCAGCGCTGCCACACCTGGATTGATAAAGAGCATCACATAAGCCGTTAGAAAACTAATTGAGCTAATAAAGTGCAATGTTTGGTTTATGCGGCTTTGATGATAATAGCGATGATCGTCCCATCGAAGTTCATTCAACTCGGCGAAGAAAGATGCGACGGCACCTTGCGGCGTAGGCTGGTTCATTGGGTTCATGACATTTGACCTGTAGATGGTTGAGCGTGAAAGTGATTTGGGCGCATTAGCGCTTGCCCCATGCGAATAATCTGCCCTTCTTCCATGTCTGGCATGAAGGTGAAATGCTTACTGGTGAGCATGACAATTGTTGAGCCATGCTCGAAATTTCCTAGGCGCTCTCCACGTGTGAAGTGCCGCTCGAAAGGAATCTTGTTCGCTCCTTTGCATTGCAGCGCTAAAGGAAAATCTAAATCTGAAAAACGCATGCTTGAGACCAGAATGGCTGCGACCGGCACTAATGCTATTCGAGCATGTGCATCTTCAGGGTTGAGCTCGATGACAGCGCGTTCGTTTTTACAGAACAATTTTTCGATGCGCCTAAGTGTGGGTGGATTAACGTTCCATGTATCCCCAGAAATGTAATGGATGCTCGATGTGTCGCAATCTGTTGGCGCGTGCATGTGATGATACATGCTCGATTTGAGGCGCAAGGTGATGTAATGGCCATCACGATAGGGTGCAAGATCAATCGCGCCTTGAGTTAACTCGTTTAGTGAATAAGGCATTCCTTTGATTTGGAGTAACTCTAGATTTTTTAGCTTTCCGTGCGCCCCGATTACAGCGTCACAAGGGCTGGTGATCAGTGTTTTGTCTTCGGGGAATGGGCGTGTCTCGGGCCGTAATGTTCGTGTAAAGCATTCATGCAGACTTTGGAAGTGTTGCTGATTGGCTTCGTGTAAGCGCATATCATCACTCGCAAATTGCCATAGCTTAAGAGCGACTTTAACGAATAAAGGATTTTCTATTTTGCTTAGTCGTCGCATCAAGCGTGTGCTCGCTGCGCGTGGAATGTAATTGGTTAGCCAAAAGTTAAGCGTTTCTATCAGAGAGAACGTTTTAACGTTCTTTGTATGGGTGAGTTCGTTTTGCATGGGCTTAATGTAGGTGTCAAAAAAGACAGCTACATGAACGATTTACTACATTATTGTGACGCTAGGTATTTTGAAAAACAGGGATTGTGAAAAAAGGGCTTATGAAAAACTAAGCGGCAACATGAGTAGTAAACACCCGTATCCAGCTAAACCTAAAGCAAGGCCTAGTATGGCTCCGACTAATACATCGCTTGGGTAATGCAAGCCAAGTACTGGTCGAGACAATGCAATCAAAGCAGTGAAAATCCAAAGCGGGGTGCCCAATGCTGGATAGGTGAGCGCTAAGATTGTCGTAAAACTTACGGCATGGAGTGTATGTCCAGAAGGGAAGCTATAGCGATCGAGCGTGGCACAAACTTGAAAAATATGGGTGTAAGAAATGAATGGCCGTTCGCGCACCCATGTTTTTTTAAGTGTTTTATAAAGTAAAACACCTATCAAACCTGTGATGATGTAAGTGATCAATACGGGAAGCGCATTGAGTCCATCAATGTATAGTAAAGATAAGCCAGCAAGATACCAAAAAACACCATTGCCTAAGCGGCTCACTATCGTAAAGAAAATACCAATCCAAGGTTGTCTGCAGAACCCGTTTAGCATTCTGCATAGTTGTATGTCAGCGGCTTGAGCTTTCTGGCTTAAAACGAAGGTTCGATCTATTTGCATGTGCTTTACCGTATTGAGTCGATTGCGATTTTTCGAGTGTTTTACAGAATTGCTGAACTAGTTTTTGCCAGTTCAGTCGTTGTGCTAGAACAACTGAACTCATTGATAGATTTTTGCGAAGATCGGTTTTCTCATAAGCTGCGATTGCATTTTTGATGAACTGGCGATCATCGCCAAGGTCAGCAAGAAAAGCTGATTGGCGGTTATCTAAATGCTCTTTCGCCGCGGCATCATCAAAGGCACAGATACAACAACCGCTCGCCATTGCTTCAGTGACAACATTGCCAAACGTGTCTGTTTGACTGGGGAATAGGAAGATGTCGCCGGAGGCATAATGTTGTGCAAGTTTTTCGCCTCGCTTCACTCCTGCAAAAATTAAAGCAGGGTAGCGTGCAGCAAGACTTGGTTTGAGAGGGCCATCACCTACCAACACGAACTTAGCTTTGGGGTATTTCTCGCTAATGCTCTCGTAAGTGTCTGCAAGGAGTTCTAAGTTTTTTTCAGCAGCGATACGACCTACGTATAAAAACACGGGCTCGTTTTCAGAAGCTCCCCATTGATCGCGAAGCTGTTGATTTCTTTTTGTCGGAGAAAACAGTTCGCCATCGATACCGCGCGAGACCACTTCAGTGTTCGTAAAACCTTTGTGTTCAAGCATTTGTTTTTGTTGTTGTGTAGGAACAAGCGTGCTTGCACTCGTGTTATGAAACCATCTCATATACTTCATGATGAGAGGCTCCAAAAAACCAAAGTTGTAAAACTTAGAGTAGCTTTGGAAGTTAGTATGAAAGCCCGTAACTGCGCCTATTTTAAGTTGCTTTGCTGCTTTTAATGCCGCGTAACCAAGGGGACCTTCTGTTGCAATATAGATTGCGCAGGGTTTGATTCGTTGAAGCTGGTGCTTCATCCACTTTTGAGAGACTAAGCCAAACTTCAGATCAGCATAACCAGGGATAGGTAAGCCAAATACAAGCTTTTCTGACTCTCTATCGAAGGTTCGAGAATCTATAGCTTTGTCGGCTGAGTGTTGCTTGGGACGAATCACCGTTACCCGAATACCTAAGGCCAGCATGCCGTCAACCCATTTACCGAGCGTTGTTGCTACACCGTTGATTTCTGGGCGATAGGTTTCTGTCACCAACAAAACATTTTTTAATGTCATTACATAGCCCCTCTCTGTCTCATGGGGCATACATTGATCGGCGAATATTACAGTTAGGCTGCAAAGTGATGACGAAAATATGAACAATGCGCTTTTGTCTTTTTGGTTTAGAACAAACTCGGGTTACACTTTGCGCGTTAAAATTTCTAGACGAAGGTATCTGTATGTCGCGCACTGTGTTTTGTCGCAAATACCAAGAAGAGCTCCCTGGTTTGCCTGTTCCACCAATGCCCGGTGCAATAGGGCAAGATCTGTTCGAAAATATTTCACAGAAAGCATGGCAAGAATGGCAAGGTCATCAAACCATGCTGATCAATGAAAAGCACTTGAATATGATGGACCCAAGTGCGCGTGAATTTTTGCGCGAACAGATGCAAAAATTCCTTTCGAATGAAGCTTTTGAGCAAGCTGAAGGCTATGTTCCGCCTACAAAATAACCAACTTTAATTTACTTCACATTTAGTTGATAAAACTGCTTGACTCACTAAAACGAAACGGGTTTAATACGCCCCCGTTGAAGGCAAGACCTCAACGAAAAAGCTTGGTGAGAATATGATCAAGCCAGTGAGAAAACACTGTAAAAAATAAGCCCGGATAGCTCAGTCGGTAGAGCAGGGGATTGAAAATCCCCGTGTCGGTGGTTCGATTCCGCCTCCGGGCACCATTATCCAAAAAGGCCGCTTTTCAAGCGGCCTTTTTCGTTTCTAACCTTTGGCGCTTTCCATCTCTTCATTAATGTATTTGCCAGCAGCAAGGAACTGCCAGATAGCAATAATACTGAATACAACGGAGACACCTAGTACTGCATAGCCCACTGATCGCGTACCGAAATCTGCACTTAGCTGATCACTGATAATACCGACAAGCACAGGGCCTAAGCCTAGGCCAAGAATATTGATCGCGAAAAATAAAATGGCTGAGGCGAGTGCGCGCATTCGCACATTGACCAGTCCTTGTACCATGGCCAAGCTTGGGCCCATATATACCGTTGCCATGGTGGCTGGAATAGCAAACAAGCAAAGCACTAAATAAAGTTCATCGAGCATGTAAACAAGGAACAAAAACGGGAGTGCTATCGCTGCCGAAACAGCAGGTATCCAGATATACCAGCGCTTGTCCTGTACACCTTTTTTATCCGCTAGATAACCTCCGTATAAGGTTCCGGCACCACCTAAGATACCACTGATGAGCGCAAGCCAAGTGCCGAGTTCGCCAGTTTGAATGTCAAAGTTACGCAGCGTATAAGGGGCAAACCAAATCGCGCTGCCATACGCGATAAGCGCAAGACATGAAGCGCCGAGAGAGATATGTCTGAAAGATTTTTTGCTCCACAGCGTTTTGATCGATTCCTTAAATGACACCGCATCCTCGACCTTTTCAATCGCGTCACGTGCGCCGCGAATCGGTTCTTTAATCGTGGTTTGAATGAGAATGCCAATTAAGATGCCTGGTACGCCGACCACAATAAAAGCAACACGCCAGCCAAAGAATTCGTTAATCCAGCCGCCTAGTAGAAAGCCGAATAGAACACCGATATTGATGCCAAGAGAGTAGATCGATAAGGCAGTACCGCGTTTTTCGGCAGGGTACATATCCGAAATCATGGAATGAGCTGGCGGACTGCAGCCTGATTCACCCACACCAACCCCGATGCGTGCGAGTAGTAGCTGAGTATAGTTTTGAGCAAAGCCGCTAATTGCGGTGAAAAAACTCCATGTGGATATGGCGATGCTCATGATGTTTCGCCGTACCCATTTGTCAGCAAGTCGCGCGACTGGAATGCCCATCATGACGTAAAAGAAGGCGAATGCGATACCCGTGAGTAAGCCTAACTGAGCATCACTCAGCAGCAATTCTTGCTTGATTGATTCCTGAAGAATCACAAGAATCTGTCGATCAATAAAATTGAAGGCGTAGGCCATGGTCAACATGAACAATACATAGTTTCGGTAGCGTGTATTGTCGTATGGATTCTCGGTAGAGGAAGGGAGGATTTCTGCGCATGGCGCTGTTTTAGTGTTTTCGTCTGGCATGGCCGACGAAGTGGTTTCTGTAATGGAAGACATGGATGTGTACCGTGGTTTGTTATTGTTGTACTACGATATTGCGAACGCCTGAATCGCGTAAGTGGATTTATGTTGTTTATTTTTTGCTCAGCTAGAGTAAATGAAGTGGGTGTGCTGCACAATGCTCCGAGTATCGTAGAATGATCTCTTCGCATGTCGGCATACTGTAAGGTTGATTGGCACTTCAGCGCGAGTTATCGCTCTTCGGTGCAGTTCTCGAAGTGTGGGAGCTTATGTGGTTTCTAATGTAAGACTAATAAGAACCACAGTTTTGCGAGCGCGCAAATTATCTTAGGGGTGGACAGTGTTTCTTATAGTCGCTCTTGGTCGAAGCACGCGTTCAACCAAGAGCTTCTTGAACGTTTTACTTGGCTTCTGCGCGACCAGTGAACTTGCGTTCTTCTACGTTGATCTTGATCCGATCGCCAGTAGAAATATGCTCAGGCACCTGAACAATCAAACCTGTTGATAGAGTCGCTGGTTTGGTGCGTGCACTTGCTGAAGCGCCTTTGATAGATGGGTCTGTTTCGACAATTTCCAGCTCAACAATCAATGGGGTTTCAACGGCTACTGGATGGTCATTTAAGATCAGAACCTGTAGGCCTTGAGATGCATCGGTGATAAACAGCAACTCTTCTTCAATGCTGGCTTTTTGCAGTGAGTAAGACGAATAGTCTTCGCTATCCATAAATACATATTCGTCGCCATCGTTGTATGAAAATGTGACGGGACGTCTGCTCAAGTCGGCGAAATTAAGCATGTCAGAATCTTTGAAAGTTTCGTCAATCTTCTGGCCAGTTGTCACGTTATACATGCGCATACGGTAAAGGCTCCCTCCCGCTCTGCCTTGCGGAACAGAACGCTCGATGTCTTTTACAAAATACGCTTCGCCGTTGTACTCAATGGCTGCATTCTTTTTTATTTCGCTAGCTTTTGGCATGTCTTTACTCTCTTTGAATTTATTTTGGAGCCTATTATAAGGAGCGAAATGGAATTGATAAGTGTTTTATGTGCAGAAGAATAAAGGTGATTGTTTTGTTATGTGTGATACAAAACATAATAACGCGGTTGCGCATCGAGATAGAGCGAAAGCGTGAGCTGAGTCTATTCCTTTAAATGCTGTCGCAAGTATGGGAGCTATTTTTTAGTTCATGTTTACTGAAAGCGTCAGGATAATTTACATTTCTCTTTTTTTTATATTCAGGTTTTATGGTTAAGTTATTGATATCAGATGGTTCATAAAAAATGGTTGGATATTTGCTGCATTCACCGAGCCGAATTGGTGACTTTATTTATAAGATTGGAGATTTGCAGATGTATACACGGATGACTGCTTTTGTTGTGGCTATGTTGCTCGCAGTAAGTGCGCAAGCCGCTATTATTTTTCAGGATGATTTTGATTCTGAGGGAACTCAGACTTCTCACCTTAACTACAATGGGTTTACTAACTGGACTGTCAGCGAAGGTACTGTTGATTTGGTAGGTACGCCAAACCCGTGGGGTATTGGATGTGTTGGTGGCGCTGGTAAGTGTGTTGATTTAGATGGGACTACTCGCAATGCAGGCGTATTCTCTAGTTCATCTATTTTTCTTGCCGCAGGTACTTACGAGTTGAGTTTTGACATCTCAGGAAATCAGCGAAACAGTGGTGGCGATACAATGGCTGTTACCTTGGGCGGATTCTTTGATCAGAACTTCTCTTTGAACAGCTCTGATCCATGGCAGACAGTCACTTATCA
This sequence comes from Oleiphilus sp. HI0066, assembly GCF_001635725.1. Classification (NCBI taxonomy): domain Bacteria; kingdom Pseudomonadati; phylum Pseudomonadota; class Gammaproteobacteria; order Oceanospirillales; family Oleiphilaceae; genus Oleiphilus; species Oleiphilus sp. HI0066. The sequence goes on along the minus strand of NZ_LWFH01001666.1, from coordinate 11,448 downwards.
ATTTATTGTTGGCAGTGACACAAGTGATTCGATTATTTTTAATCACGCTGGCGGCGACAATATTGGCATTATGTTAGATAACGTTGTTCTTAGCTCTGTTGATGTTCCAGAGCCTGGTTCGTTAGCTCTTCTTGGGTTGGGCTTGCTCGGTTTGCGAGTAGCTAGAAAGCGTTAGTTTCAGGCACTTTCTTATTGTAGGAAGCCCGCTATTAAGCGGGCTTTTTCGTTTCTGCCTCAAGAAAACTTTCGTCTTCGCTTCTGTCTTTCAGTTGAACACCAGAGAGCTTTTTGATTCGTGCTTCATTTAATAAATAAGTCGCTTTTTGAGCTGCCTCTGAATAGCCCATTCCGGCTTGTCGAATGTTTGAAATACAGTTTCTGCTAGCATCAGTTAAATTGAGTTTTGGAGACCAAGTTAGGTAGAGCCCCATGCTGTCAGGAGAACTTAAACCGGGGCGTTCTCCAATCAAAACCAAGACGCTTTTTGCATTTAAAAGTGTGCCGATATGATCTCCAATCGCGACGCGACCTTGTTCAACGATACAAATTGGCGCAATGTTCCATGACTCTGAGGGGGCTTCTCGCGCTCCTAATCGAGGTAATAACTCGGCTAGAAATGGCGCAGCATTTTGCTCGATGGCAAACGCAGACAGACCATCAACAACGACAATCGCTAAGTCGTAGTCGATGTTTTTGTTGCCTTGGTCTTGATTGAGTAATTCGCATGATGGCTCATTTAAGAGTCGGCCAAAATCAGGGCGTTGCAGGTATTCTTGGCGATTTTTGGCTTGGCTATGAAGCGCTAGAGTGCCGAAATCACTAACTTCCTTAAGTGCGTTTAGATCTGTTGAAATGTTTTCAAAGCTCAATGGGGTATGCACGGCATCTTGTGCTTTTGCATGTGCAAGCTGAAAGGCTAATGAGTGCTTCGTTGGTATGCTGATGCCCGCACGCCCTAGTCCAATTCTCGCATCTGTAAATGCACGTAGTCGCTCCCAAGGATTGTCAGTAACTGATGCTTCAGAGTTTTTTGCCGTTTGAGCTTGTTTGCTCTGTTCGTCTTTGCTCATCTTAACTTCCTGCGAGGCGCTTAATGGAGTCGTTAAACAGAGCAGGGACATGACTGTTCAAACTAAAGCTATTGTGATCGTTCGCAATCTCTAACTTATGCAGCCACGCCTCAAATTCTGGCGCAGGCCTAAGGCCCATAGCGCGTCTTGCGTATAAGGCATCATGAAATGAAGTGGTCTGGTAATTCAGCATGATGTCATCTGATCCAGGAATTCCCATAATGAAATTGCAGCCAGCGACACCGAGCAGTGTCAGTAAATTATCCATGTCGTTTTGGTCTGCATCAGCGTGATTGGTGTAGCAAACGTCACACCCCATTGGTACGCCGAGAAGCTTGCCGCAAAAATGGTCTTCTAAACCTGCACGTATGATTTCTTTACCGTCGTATAGGTATTCTGGACCGATGAATCCGACCACCGTATTGACCAGAAGCGGATTGAATTTTCGCGCAACTGCGTAAGCTCTTGCTTCACATGTTTGTTGGTCAACCATATGGTGTGCATTTGCAGACAATGAACTGCCTTGGCCTGTCTCAAAATACATGACGTTATTGCCTATCGTTCCTCGATTTAGCGATAGTGCTGCATCGTGTGCTTCGGCAAGAGTGCTTAGATTAAAGCCAAAGCTGTCATTTGTAGCTTGCGTGCCGCCAATAGATTGAAACACCAAATCGACAGGAGCGTTTTTTTCTATGGCTTCGATCGTATTTGTTACGTGGGTAAGAACACAGGATTGCGTTGGTATTTCGTAGCTTTCGATGAGTTCGTTCGTCATATCGAGTAATCGACAGGTCTGAGTGACATTATCAGTGGCGGGATTTATTCCGATGACTGCATCGCCATTGGCATAGAGCAATCCATCAAGTATGCTCGCTGCGATCCCCGTGAGATCGTCAGTAGGGTGATTTGGTTGAAGTCGGGTTGATAAGTGGCCGGGGAGTCCAATGGTATTTCTAAATGCGGTACTGACGTGGCACTTTTTAGAAACCAGTATCAAATCTTGATTACGCATTATTTTACTGACCGCGGCGGCTATTTCTGGCGTGATGCCTGAGCGAATTGTCGTTAGCATTTCGGTGCTTGCGAGATCACTAAGTAGCCAGTTTCTAAAATCTCCAACCGTAAGATGAGATATGGGTTCGAAGGCTGCTTTATTGTGCTCATCAATGATCAGTCGTGTTATTTCGTCATCTTCGTAGGGAATGAGCGTATCTTCTAGAAATCGTTTAAGTGGTACTTCCGCGAGCACCATCTGTGCAACAACCCTCTCTTCAGCATTACTCGCTGCGAGTCCAGCTAATCGATCACCAGAGCGAGCAGGAGTTGCTTTCGCCATGAGCTCTTTTAGATCGTTGAAGTGATAGGTTTTTGACCCGACGCTGTGATGAAACGAATAACGACCTTTATTCATGTTTTGTTCTCTAGGATCTTGTCGTTTTTATTCATTGTTCTGTGTACCCAAAAACTCCCTCTCATGCAGTGATGAACCACAAGAGAGGGAGGGCGCGGAACTTAGTTAGTTGTTTTAAAGCTTCTCTTTAATAATCTGCTCTTCTTTTTTTGAAGCAATAGTTTGGCCAAGTAATGCGGTATTAGAGTGCTTGTTAATGTTTTGTATACGGCAATTGAACTTGATGCTAAGTATAGCGCTGAGGCACTCTATAACGCCGTGAACTGTGATGGCGATTATTGCACATTGCTATGTATAGGGTTTGGGGCCGCTCACGACTTTTATACAAGAGCATCCCTCTGTTGCTGAAATAAAGTAAGGATATTTTTAGTGTTTTGGGAATTTTTTTGTGATGAGACTGCTTGGGCGTGCTAGATGCTGGACAGCGTATTGTTTCTATTGATTTACTCAAATAGCGCCCACTTATAGTGCGTTTATATAATTGCTCAGTAAATTCATTTGTTTTATGTTTTTATTAATCGGTTTTATCGATGAATAAGCCTTAAAATAACTGAACAACTTCATAAATGTCGTCTAAATTTTATCCACTTACTTAGTGTCGCATGTTTAGGATGTTTATGTTTGTTTCTCTTACTCGTTCTTTTTTGTTGGCTGTATCGTGTTTTGTTGTCTTGGCAGGTATTTCTCCGTCAGCGCCAGCTATTAGCGCTGCTGAGTATGGTGTAGTACTGAACTTGTCTGGTAAGCAGCGCATGCTCACCCAGAAAATGTCTAAAGAGGTGACACTTGTTGCTTTAGGCGTTGATGCGGAACAGCACATCAAAAACCTAAGTGCTACGTCTGATTTGTTTGACCGCACGCTGAAAGGCTTGCGTGACGGCGATGCAGAGCTTGGTCTACCTTCAACGGAGTCGAAACGTATCGTACGACAGCTCGACAAGGTGGATGGTATTTGGGCTGAGTTCTATCCGGTTATTAAAGATGTGATCGGTTCAGGTGCGGTGACGCAGGATCAATTATCTCTAATTGCAGAAAAGAATCTTCCCTTGCTTAAGCAAATGAACAAAGCTGTTGGGCTATACGAAAAAGACGCGAAAAAGAACGGAACTGAGGCCTCACCCGAGCTCGCAACAACGATCAACCTTGCTGGCAAGCAGCGAATGTTGACCCAAAAAATGAGTAAAGAATACTTTTTAGTAGCACTTGGTTTTGATGTTGAAAATAACAAGTTGAATCTACTCGATACTTATTCTTTGTTTGATCAAACGCTCTTTGGTTTGCGTGATGGAGACGACATTCTGCGGTTCATTAGGTGAGGTGAGCGAGAGGCTGAACGCGCAACTTGCTCAATTTAAAATCCAATAAGCTGCTCTATGGTTTAGTTATTTTCTCTTCGAAGTATTTTGAGATCGGGGCAGGTAAGCCTTTTTGTGCACGCGCCTCGTGCGTTAGCCACTCAAGCCTCTCTTCGCGAATACTGTTTTCTTGTCGAGATACTTGGATGCGGACGGGATGGGCCAAGAGTGTGTAATGGCTAAAAATGTGTTTAAAAGGCGTGGCTTCATCAATAGATAAGCCTTTCAAATCAAAGCGTCTTTCTACTTCTTCGAGTATTTCATCGTATGTGTATTCTCGACTTAATTCAGGAAGTGAATGAAGCCCGCCCCAAATCCCGCTAGCAGGTCGTTTTTCAAACAACGTTTCATTGTTGCAAGTAATATCTAAAATCCAGCACTCTTTCACTGGATTTTTCTTCTTTGGTTTTGAGGTTGGGCGAAGCGTGATTGTGTCATTTGCATAGGCTTGGCAGTCAGTTTGAAATGGACATTGTGTGCATTGCGGCTTAGAGCGCGTGCATAGTGTTGCGCCAAGGTCCATGATGGCTTGCGTGTAATCCTCACATCGTTCGGTAGGGGTGTAGTTATCAGCCAATTGCCAGAGCTGTTTTTCTATTTCTCGCCCACCAGGCCAGCCTTCGATATCGTGCAAGCGTGTAAGTACGCGTTTAACGTTACCATCGAGAATTGGTGCTGAGCGTTTGAAAGCAATAGATGAAATGGCGCCTGCGGTGGAACGGCCTATTCCAGAGAGTTCCATAATCTTCTCTACGTCACTCGGGAATGCACCGTCCAAATCAAAGACGACATGTTTTGCTGCTTTGTGAAGGTTTCTCGCACGTGCGTAATATCCTAGGCCTGCCCATTGAGCGAGCACTTGTTGTTCTTCGGCATGGGCCAAGGAATGAATGTCTGGGAAATGCTCCATAAACCGCTGGTAGTAGCCAATGACGGCAGCTACTTGTGTTTGTTGCAGCATGATTTCTGACACCCAAACTCGGTATGGTGTTTTGTCAGATTGCCAGGGCAGGTCCTTTCTACCGTTAATGTCGAACCAAGCTAATAGGCGTTTTGCAAAATCTTTAGTGGGTGAGAATGGGCTTGGTTGTTGGCTCATGTTTGTCGTTTATAGGCTGTATTAGAAAGTCGCTGTAGGATGCTTTTTTAAAATGACTTGTTTATCATGCTGAGCAAAGCGCGAGTAAGCTAGCGCGTCAATAAAAATTAAACAAGAGGAAAGCTTCATGGCATTCAAAGTTAATATTGATGTCGATCGTACTATTACTGTTTCTGCTGACGTTGCAACGGCGTTTGCGTTGTTGTCAGACGTTCCTGCATCTGCAGAGCATTTTCCAAAGATTGAAAACCTCATTGATCAAGGTGATGGCGTTTACCGTTGGGAAACTGAAAAAGTAGGAATTGGTGATCACGCTTTGCAAACCATTTATGCGAGCAAATACGTGTCAGATGAAGCGAATGGTTCAGTTGAATGGACGGCCGTTAAAGGCGAGGGTAACGCTCAGGTTTCTGGTGGTTGGTCTTTAACTGAAGTAGATGGCGGCACAGAGCTAACTTTGAGCAGCTCTGCAGAACTCGAGTTGCCATTGCCAAAATTGCTTAAGATGGCCATTAGCCCAGTGGTTAAAAGCGAATTCGTACGTATGGTAGATACCTACGTCGAGAATATTGAAAGTGCATTGAATAGCTAAGTGAAGCGAAATGCATGAAAACCCTCAGTTTTTACTGGGGGTTTCTTGTTTTTGGCGGTAGGAAGACAGAGGCATAAAGGCTATAATCGCGAGCCTGCTGATAAAGGTGTGATAAAAATGCCTGGTCAGTTGTTTAATATGCAGAAATTGGAGTGATACATGAGCGCCAGAACAGCGCAAGTAGAGCGTAATACCTTAGAGACGCAAATTAGCGTATCAATAAATCTTGATGGTACAGGTGAAGCAAAGTTCGACACCGGTATGCCATTTTTAGAGCACATGTTGGATCAGATTTGTCGCCATGGTTTGATCGACATTGAAGCGCGTGTGAAAGGTGATTTACATATCGATGATCACCACTCTGTTGAAGATTTAGGTATCACTCTAGGACAAGCTTTCGCTAAGGCTGTCGGAGATAAAAAAGGCATTCGTCGTTATGGGCATGCATACGTGCCGCTTGATGAAGCATTGTCGCGCGTAGTGATTGATTTCTCTGGCCGCCCTGGACTCGAAATGGATGTTCCATTTGTAAAAGGCTCTGTTGGTGGTTTTGATTGCGATCTGTTTTATGAGTTTTTCCAAGGCTTTGTAAACCACGCGTGGGTGACTCTGCACATCGACAACTTGAAAGGTAAGAATGCGCATCACCAAATCGAAACCGTGTTTAAAGCTTTCGGTCGAGCACTGCGCATGGCGCTCGAATTCGATGATCGAATGGCAGGTATGATGCCGTCTACAAAGGGTACGCTTTAAGCCGTACAAGTACGTTCTTTCTAAGCGTCTTTGCATGATTGCAAAGACGCTTCTTAGGTAAGTCAAAGCATGAGTTCTATTGCAATTATTGATTATGGCATGGGTAACCTTCACTCCGTTGCGAGTGCGTTTGAACATGTCTGTGGTTCTTCAATTCAAGTTACTTCTGACCCGCCTGTGATTGAATCAGCTGATCGCGTTGTATTGCCGGGTGTCGGCGCGATGCGTGATTGTATGGCTGAGATCAAGCGTTTGGGTGTCGATGAAATTGTTTCCAAAGTTTCCAAAGATCGACCTTTTCTAGGTATTTGTGTCGGCATGCAGGCCTTGATGCAAAGCAGTGAAGAGAATAGTGGCGTTGATTGCTTGGGCTTGTTCGATGGACAAGTAAAGTTTTTTGGCGATGACTTACGTGAAAATGGTCAGCGTTTGAAAGTGCCTCATATGGGGTGGAATCAAGTGGAACAGCGTGATCATCCGCTGTGGCATGGCATTGACAATCAGTCTCGATTTTATTTTGTGCACAGCTACTACGTGCCAACTAGTATTGATCAAAATCTCGTTGCGGGTACGACGCGTTACGGTGTCGATTTGAGCGCTGCTATTATGCGAAATAATGTCTTTGCGACGCAGTTTCACCCTGAGAAAAGTCAGCATGCTGGCTTGCAACTACTTAAGAATTTTAGTGAATGGAATGGTCAGCTTTAAGCTGGCATTGGTTTGGAAATAAATATGTTAATTATCCCTGCAATTGATCTTAAAGACGGCAAGTGTGTTCGATTACGCCAAGGTCGTATGGACGACTCTACGGTATTTTCCGATGATCCTGTTGATATAGCTGGTCGCTGGATGGATCAAGGTGCACGTCGACTGCATTTGGTGGATTTAAACGGCGCATTTGATGGTGTGCCTGTTCATGCTGAGATCGTAAATGCCATTGCTAAGCGCTTTCCGAATTTACCGATTCAAATCGGTGGCGGAATTCGTAGCCTAGATACGATTGATGCCTACCTGAATGCTGGTGTTGAGTACGTAATTATCGGCACGAAAGCAGTGAAAGAACCAGAGTTTGTGACGGAAGCTTGTGCAGCTTTCCCAGGACATATCATCGTTGGCTTAGATGCTAAAGATGGCAAGGTTGCAACAGATGGTTGGGCTGATGTGTCTAGTGTTGAAGCAACAGATCTTGCGAAGCAGTTTGATGAAGCCGGTGTTTCGTCGATTGTATACACGGATATAGCTCGTGATGGCATGATGCAAGGTGTGAATGTTGAAGCGACAGTGCGTCTAGCTCAAGCTTCTTCTATTCCTGTGATTGCATCGGGCGGTGTCACGAATATGGAAGATATCAAAGCCTTGGCTGCGCAAGCTGATCAAGGCATTTGTGGTGCGATCACCGGTCGTGCGATATACGAAGGAACGCTCGATGTGAAAGAAGCGCAAGACTACAGTGATATTCACAGTGGTTACGTTGCGAAAGACTAAGATTTTTAAGGTGTAGTCATGGGCTTAGCAAAACGTATTATTCCTTGTTTAGATGTAGAAAATGGGCGCGTGGTGAAAGGCGTTCAGTTCGTAGATATTCGCGATGCGGGTGACCCAGTAGAAGTCGCTAAAAAGTACGATGAACAGGGCGCTGACGAAATTACCTTTTTGGATATAACGGCGAGTCATGAAGGTCGTGATACGACGATTCATACCGTTGAAAAAATAGCTGCGAATGTTTTCATCCCATTAACGGTTGGCGGCGGTATCCGTAAAGTCGAAGATATTCGTAACATGCTGAATGCAGGGGCTGACAAAGTGAGTATTAATACTGCTGCAGTATTCAATCCTGAGTTTGTTCGTGAGGCGGCAGAGAAGTTCGGTAGTCAATGTATTGTTGTTGCGATTGACGCGAAGAAGGTGAGTGCCGAGGGTGAAGAACCTCGTTGGGAAATTTTCACTCATGGCGGACGCAAGCCAACGGGCTTAGACGCCGTCGAGTGGAGCAAGAAAATGGCAGAATATGGCGCTGGAGAGATTTTGCTCACGAGCATGGATCAGGATGGTGTAAAAAGCGGTTATGATCTCGGTGTTACGCGTGCGATCGCTGATGCTGTTCCAATTCCAGTGATTGCCTCGGGTGGCGTGGGAAATCTGCAGCACTTGGCTGACGGCGTCACTGAAGGTGGTGCTGACGCTGTTTTAGCAGCGAGTATTTTTCACTTTGGCGAATACTCGGTACAAGAAGCGAAAAAGCACATGTCTGATCAAGGTATAGAAATGCGTTTGTAGGCGCCTATTTTTCGAGCATAAAAAAGCCCGATCTTAGAAATAAGTTCGGGCTTTTTGCGTTTTAGGTCTTCCGTTAAGCGTTTCGCTATTAAGCAAACACACCCCAATCATTCAAACGTGTACGCAATTTCAGTGAATCATTTACTTGTTGCGTTGCCTGCCATTGCTTAGTGGCTTTTGCTCCAGCAAGGATCATCATGTCAACGTCATCACCAGTGATTCGTTCTGCAGCGCCCAAAGTGATCGACTTAAACTCTTGCTGGCTAAGCTTAAGGTTTGTGTTCAAAACGAGTTCGTTAAACTTTGTACGCGTGTTTAAGTCGCAACCTGCTTGCTTTGCGATCATGTCAGTAGCGCCAATAAGATAATAGCCAATCGCTTCTCTTAACCAAGCGAGTTGACCTGTTTCAAGATCTTGAAACTCACGCTTGATAGCGATCATCTGAATGCCTGCAAAAATCTGCGCTTCTTTAAGTGTTTCAATGCGCGTGATGAATGGGGCAGGAGTAGCGTATTCATCAACGAGAATTTCCTCGTCGTCTAACGCGCTATGCACGCCAAGAGTAGTCGTGGCTTGGAAGCTCTGTTTCTTTGATAAGTTTACGATGCGATAGGCAGCGTAAGCGAAGAGAGCAAGTGTTAGCGCTTCTAAAGCGTGGATAGCGATGTTCAGCATGTAATACAACTTCCAATGATTATTCTTAGTTGGGGGTAGTATACCGACGATTACATTTTGTTACACGAAAGAGGTAACACTTTGAAGGGGACTTGGGTCACGCCTCGAAGGTCAATTGACCCTCGAGGGTTTTAGCAATTATTTGCAATTACACAGCTTCAGCAAGCCTATGTTCTCGTTCTAGGAAGAATGTGCGCAGATCACCGTAATTGATTGGCTTGCTAAAGAAATAGCCTTGTGCGAAATCACATTTGTTAATGTCTAGGAAGTCACGCTGATCTTCACTCTCAACGCCTTCGGCAACTACTTTCAAGTTTAGTTTGTGCGCAACGGCGATGATCGCTGATGTGATTTCCATGGCATTGAGATCTTCTGGTATGTCGCGTACAAACTCACGATCTACTTTGAGTATGTCGACTGGCAAACTTTTCAGATAGCTAAATGAGGAGTAGCCAGAGCCGAAGTCATCGATACTTACGGTACAGCCATAAGCCTTGATGCGATTCAATTGATCGATCACTGTTTCCATGTCTTGCATGAGCATGCTCTCGGTGACTTCTAGCTCTAGGTTACGGGCAGGCATGCCTGCTGTTTCTAGTGCATTATTCACCGTATTGACTAGGCGTAAGTCAGTGAATTGTCGTGTTGATAGGTTAACTGCAACACGTAAATCTAAGCCAGAGTCTTGGTTGAGTTGATGAATTTCGCTACATGCCTTCTTTAAAACCCAGTCGCCAATCGGGACGATCAGTCCGGTTTCTTCAGCAATAGAGATAAAGTCATTGGGGGAAATTTCACCTTTAACTGGATGACGCCAGCGAATGAGCGCTTCAACACTGTTTATTTTGTTTGTCTTTAAATCGATTTGAGGTTGGTAATGAAGATAGAACTCGTCATTGCTTAGTGCATGGCGAATCTCGTGCTCAATCTCCATAAGATGGCTGGCTCTAACATTCAACTCTTCAGTAAAGAAGCAGTAGCCGTCTCGTCCGCGTTCTTTGGCGCGATACAAAGCCATATCTGCATTGCGCATCAAAGTTTCACTGCAGGTTGAATCGCTCGGAGCGATCGTAATACCGATACTAGTTGAAACGATGACTTCATGCTTGCCCAGTTTGATTGGCTTTTTCAATATCGCGAGAATGTGTTCCGCGATCGAAGAGATTTTGTCATTGTTCGAAATATCATTGAGTAGGATGGTGAATTCATCACCACCTAAGCGTGCTACCGTGTCTTGCTTGCGCACGCATGTTTTAAGTCGCTCTGCGATCGTGCTCAGCAGTTCGTCGCCTGCTTGGTGGCCCAGCGTGTCATTGATACGTTTGAATTGGTCAAGATCAAGGAACATGATCGCTGAGGTATGCTTGTGTCGGCGAGCGCTTAAAACTGATTGATGCAGTCGATCAATAAACAATCGGCGGTTGGCCAGCCCTGTAAGGGAGTCAAACAAGGCGAGATTTTGCATCTTAGAATTAGCGTCTTTTAAAGCACTAATATCAATCGCAGATAGTACATAGTTCGTGATGATTCGGTCTTTGTTATAGACCGCGGCAACTGTGATCGCACACCAATATTCGGTGCCGTTTTTCTTCACGCAAAGTGCCTCGCCTTCCCAGGCTGATTTCAAACAACTATTGTCTAGCAATTGTCTGGTTTCGTTTTCGAGATGGCTCTCGGGGGACAATATATCAATCGATTGTCCGATCACTTCGTGGTGCAGGTAGCCGTTGCTACGACAGAATTTCTGATTAACGTATTCGATGACACCATCAGCGTTAGTCATGACGATACTTGCACCGCTATTTGTGACCGCACTGCTCAGCTTCGACATCATTTGTTCGGTAGCTTGGTGGCTCGAAATATTGTTTTTAAGTCGCTTATTTAATCGAATGAGTACAAAGCTCATTGCCGCGAATATGATGGCTAAAGAACCAAACACGAAGACTTTCAGTAGCAGCTCATCATTTTTATGAGATGAAATCTGTAGTGATGAATCTGCTAATAGCGTGAAGCTTGAAAGTGCGAGGATGCCGCCCAAACATACTTTTCTTATTGTTGATGCACTAAGCACAAGAATACCTACTCGAATTATATTTTTTATGTAATTTCAGTGTAGGGGAGTGGATTAGTTAAGCAGGGGGAGTATCGTTTTTTTGTGTAACGTTTGTAAGCTGTTGAGTAAAGGTATGAAAGTAAATATGTGTATGGAGGAAGA
>NZ_LWFH01001665.1:0-901 GCF_001635725.1 Oleiphilus sp. HI0066 | reverse complement strand
TCAATCGCACCTTTCTTAACTGCTTTACCGAACGAGTTATAGGATGCAGCCGCTGCATCTACTTTTCCTTCCGCGAGTGCCGCTAATGACGCAGAATGCGAGCCCGCCACAATAACTTTGTCGAGATCCTTCACTGGATCAATGCCAGCAGCGATAATCATGGCAACCGGAAAGTTGAATGATGAAGTAAAACTTGTGCTTCCAAATGCAACACTATGTCCTTTGAGGTCAGATATTTCGTTGATACCACTGCCTTTCTTAACGAAAATACCTGAGTAGTACGAAGAGTCACCTTTCTTGACGTCAACAGCGAGTAAATCAACACCGCAACGATTGTAAGCTTCACCATAGGTAGAAGCACCAAACCAAGCAATGTCAGCCTGGTCGTTACACATCCCCTCTACAACAGCGGCGTAGCTATTGCCCGCTTTTACGTCAAAGTGAATACCGTAATTCTTAGTGATACCATCAAAGACTGGCTTATAGTCCTGCGTAATATCATTTGTACCAGTATCCGCGGGTACCATTAAAACTCTTAGTGGATTGCCTTTTGAGCCATCTGGCAATTCCGCCAACACTGCACTAGACACAGTCAAGCAAGCCATACCGGCTGCAATTAAGCTTCTGATTTTCATAGTAATATCCTCTTAGTTTTTGAGATCGAAATTTAAAGATAATTCGGTAGCACCACCTCGAAATCGCGTAATGGCATATTCGATCGGTCGACCGCCAATCACATCGGCATTAACACTTTTTGATTTCAGTATTGGTCCGCCCTTCGGCATTAAAAGCTGAGCAGCTTCTTCAGAAGTCGGTAATGCGGCGCTGACCACGCTTTCTTTTCGAGCCAGACCGGTACCAAAATTAGACTTCAGAAAACGATGAAGAGAACCCCCTTCAA
>NZ_LWFH01001664.1:0-1000 GCF_001635725.1 Oleiphilus sp. HI0066 | reverse complement strand
GGTGTGCTCGTATGCTTTGATCGCTAGATCAAATCGCGTATCAAACAATGTGCAGCCGTCGTTTTCACGCATTTCTTCAATAATGGGAGAGTAGTCGTTAGCATTCACGACAATATTGACGAATGCATGGTTTTTCGCTGCTGCACGAACCATTGTTGGTCCGCCAATATCGATATTTTCAACTGCATCATCCATTGAGCAATCTGGTTTCGCGATGGTTTCAGCGAATGGGTAAAGGTTTACGACAACCATATCGATTGCAGCGATATCATGTGCCTGCATGACTTCATCATCTTGTCCGCGACGACCAAGTATTCCACCATGAACTTTAGGGTGGAGAGTTTTTACGCGACCATCCATCATTTCAGGAAAGCCTGTATAGTCTGAAACCTCTGTGACAGGAATGTTTTCGCTTTGAAGTAATTTAAAGGTACCGCCGGTCGACAGCAGTTCAACACCAAGGTCTTTTAGGTTCTTTGCGAATTCAACAATGCCTGTTTTATCCGAGACACTTATTAGTGCGCGCTTTACAGCAACAGGGCGAGCGTTTGTTGTCATAGTTACTTCCACTTTTTACTTGTCTTTAAAACGAAAAAGGGCGAGAAAATCCCGCCCTTGTTTTGATGCTGTTTACAGTAGACCGTACTGCTTGAGTTTTTTGCGCAGAGTGCCTCGGTTGAGACCCAGAAGCACAGAGGCTTTGGTTTGGTTGTTGCGCGTATATTTCAATACTTGCTCTAGAAGAGGAGCTTCTACTTCTGAAAGTACGAGTTGGTAGACGTCTGTAACAGGCGCGCCGTCTAGTTGAGCAAAATAGTTGCTCAGCGCTTTTTCTACCTCATCACGTAATGTTGTGCCGCCATCAAGCAATGGGGCGTTTTGTGATGGTTGGATGTCTTGGTTGTCGGCTAGCATCTCAGAACTCATGCAGCTTCATCTCCTTCATCTCCTTGGTTGTTCGATCGCTTAAAATACTCGCTTATCGCGTTAAGTTGATCTT
>NZ_LWFH01001663.1:0-435 GCF_001635725.1 Oleiphilus sp. HI0066 | reverse complement strand
GATGTCATCCGCTGTCGCAGGAACGGTTACGGTGACTGTAATTGGGCTCGTTGCGAGATCACCACAGCGCACAGTGACATCACTTGTTCCTGTTTGGCTTCCTGCACTGACAACATTATTGGAAAAGGTCAGAACATTCGTATCAGACGACTCATAACTCGCAATGTCAGTCACATCACGAACAATGCCTAGCTCGTTCACACTTGCTGAGAAGCTTCGCGTAGCGGAGGTATCTAAAGAAAAGTTAGCCGCTGGGGTGCTCGAAAGCGCGAGGTTGCTAATATCTGCCGCAACCGTAATCGTCCCATTCACACTTTGGCCGCCATAGCTTGCAGTAATGGTGCTAGCTCCATCATCTAAGGTTGCCAAAATACCTGATGAGCTCACTGTCGCAACACTGCTATTGCTGCTTGCCCACGAAGCAAGTTCAGTCAC
>NZ_LWFH01001662.1:0-1201 GCF_001635725.1 Oleiphilus sp. HI0066 | reverse complement strand
AAGGCCACTTCGATAAAGCAAATCACTTTGGCTTCGAAGCGACAGCATGGTACTGGCACTTCGTCGACGTGGTGTGGTTAGGTTTATTTTTCTTGGTTTATATTCTGTAGCAAGAGACTTAAACAGGGGATGGGTTGAGCTGAAGCTCACCCGTCCATAAAGCAATAGCAACAACAATAACAAGTAATACAGCAAGCCCAACTCGAACAGTTAAGGAGTTGGCTAAACGTTTTGATTTGCCATCGTCTTTAATCAAAAAGACTAGACCGCTGAACAAGCTAATGATGGCGCCGAGCAATATGAGTCCGATAAGAATTTTAAGCATTTGGTTTCTTCTTATTGTATGAGTGCATTGAGTTTAACGCGCTCAGATTAGGAATCAAAGCTGTTATAAATCTGAGGTAGTGGTGAAGGTAATGGCGATTGCGGAGAGTCTCCCAGAGACCACCAAGGGGCAGCAGTTTAAAGCTAAGCGACCGCTTATATTTATTTGGTTGTTTGTAGCGGTGTTTCTTCCGCTTATGCTGTCTTTAGGACATTGGCAATTAGATCGTGCAGATCAAAAACAGCAAAGAGCAGAGATACTGACACTACAATCTCAACTTCCTCTGCGAACTTATCCCTCTAACGATCCTATCAAATTATTCGAACCTAGATTGATTCAGGGCCATTTTACTGGGCAACACTTTTTGCTTGATAACCGCCAATATCAAGGAAAAGTGGGGTATGAACTGGCCAGTGTTTTCGCTTTAGATTCGGGCGGATCTTTATTGGTGAATCAGGGGTGGATAGCGGCACCAAAATATAGAGACAAGCTGCCAAAAGTTAGCAGTATTGTAACTCCTCAGTCTTTGACAGGATATTTCTACTGGACAGAAAAATCGTTGCCCGTTTGGAATGAAGATGCCGAGTTTGGAGAGAAAAGTATATGGCGTGTTCAGTCACTGAACATGGAAAAAATACGAGAACTGAGTGCCGCTGATTTAGTGGAGAATTCCGAATTTAGGCTACTACATCGAGTCCCATTCGCGTCCGACATTGGCGCGACAATAGATGCGCCAGATTTGTATTGGAATTACCAGTCGCAAACACCCGATAAACACACTGGTTATGCGTTTCAGTGGTTCGCGATGTCGTTTGCTTTAGTGATACTGGCACTATGGGCGACATACAAATTAATACCAAGAACATAACAACAAGA
>NZ_LWFH01001661.1:0-849 GCF_001635725.1 Oleiphilus sp. HI0066 | reverse complement strand
ATCAGGTTTACAACGTAATGCGTGTTACTCGATGCTTCCTGCGCGCGAAAACGATGGCAATGAAGTGAGACCTTTCCATTGCATCCAAATTGCAAACGCCTTACCAACCACTAACTCATCGGGAACGAAGCCCCAATAACGGCTATCGTTACTATTGTCACGGTTATCACCCATTACAAAGTAGGAGTTTTCTGGTACCACCCATTCACCTTCGGCTTGAATGTTTCGGCGTAGCTTATGCTCCATTAACTGATGTGTGACGTTGCCTATTTGCTCTTTGGCCAAACGATAAGGAGGTAAATTAGCTACAAGCGTTTCAGGAACTAATTCACCATTAATAAACAGTTGTTTTTCGTCGTAACGAATAACATCACCTGGGATCCCTACAACACGTTTTATGTAATTAGTTTTTCCATCTTCTGGGAATTTAAAGACAATTACGTCCCCTCGCTCAGGATCGTTCAGCTCGACCACCTTTGTGCCCGCGACTGGCAACCTCAAACCGTACTCGTATTTATTGACTAAGATGAAATCGCCGACTTCTAAGGTCGGCAACATTGAGCCCGACGGAATTTGAAAAGGCTCCACAAGAAAAGACCGGAGCACTAACACAAGCGCCAGCACTGGAAAAAAAGAGCGAGAATTATCAATCAACCAATGCATCTTCGGCTCATCCTCTGATGATGCCTTTGGAGCCTTGCTTGCCTCGCGTTGTTTAGAAAAATACAGAACGTCCGCTAAATAGACGAAGCCTGTAAAAAACGTTAGTACCACCAACACCAGTGGAAAATCGATATCCATTCTTTTCTCGCTACTTATTTTTATCGATCTTAAATCGATTAACTATCC
>NZ_LWFH01001660.1:0-1354 GCF_001635725.1 Oleiphilus sp. HI0066 | reverse complement strand
AAATCGGCATACTCTAAACGGAATGCCACATCCACCTCTGGAGTTGCTCTATAGAGCGCGCCAACGGTACAGCGTTTGATTTCATCAAGCGGCATATCGGCAGAACGGTGCTGGTCATCTACAGGGCTCTCATCTAAAGAAAATCCTGTTTGTAAGGTCCAATCGGAATTCAAGGCATATTCCCAACCGACTGCATATGGATTGGCGTCTTGCCAATGACGATCTATATCTAGCTCCATACCTAAAAGCCCAGAGTAAATAGTGGTGGTTTCAAAAGAGCTGTAGAACACACGACCCACATCCCATACAAATGCTGAGTTATCACTGACTTGGTGATAACCACTCAACATGACTGTCGCCGGGTTATCCCAGTTCAAAGAGGCATAGTCGCTTGTACCGTTGAGGCTGTCACCTCCTTATAGATCTGCATTGACCTCTGAGCGATATACCAATCCAAGACGATTCGACTGATTAAGATCCCACGTTGCGCCGGCTGTCCAGCCATACGCAACATCATCAGCATCTAAGCCAAGATCTTGCCCCATTACCGTTAGCTCTTGCTCAGCCTTGATATAGTTTGCGTTAATACCTGCGCCCAATGACAAACTATCTGTTACACGATAGGCAACGGATGGCTGCACCTGAATTGTCTCCATGCTGGCAGACTTCGCGACATTCACACCAGCCCAATCATCGGCATAATCAATACTGTTTCCGTAATGCACCATCAAAGACACCCCTACTTTGAGGTCATCAGACAAACTATGTACGTAAGCTACTGATGGTATGTGAACAACCCCGCCGGCATCCCCACCGTCCTTCTTTGCGGGGCCGACCTTAGGTTGTTCTGCTTCAAAGTTATTATCAGTTTCAGCTGCGACAACACCAACAGCCACTTGATTACCTTCTAGTTGTGTCATATTCGCCGGGTTTGACCAAGAAGCCATCGCGTCTCAAGCGTGAGCCGCTTGTCCTGCTCCTGCCGTGCCAAAAACAGCTGTCCCAGGTGTCACCTGTAGACCGGCGGCATAAACATATGATGCCGCCAAAGAGAGCATTGCCAACCCAAAAAGATTCTTACTTACGAGTGTTGTTTCATTCATATTTTTCTCCACTGAAGTCTGCATTTCTTAACAACTTGAGCTCAGTGTAAGGACGCGATACCGAGAAAAATAATGACAAAAAGGACTAACAAATATTCCTTAAAAGAAAGAATATAAAAATCTAATTTCCAGAAAGGAATCGATAGAGCAAGAGGCAGCACCGGTCAAGAGGACTAAAAGAAGGTTTCTAGGAGGAATATTAGGTGTATTGTTTAGTGCACTGGCCCGCTATGAAAACGAAACTCCGTATC
>NZ_LWFH01001659.1:0-826 GCF_001635725.1 Oleiphilus sp. HI0066 | reverse complement strand
GTTGCCCGACAGCTGTAAAGCCGTCATTAATAGCTCTTCATGGGAGCTTCCGCCAATCTTTCAGTGGCTGCAAGCCAACGGTAACGTTGATGCGACCGAAATGTATCGAACCTTCAACTGCGGTGTGGGTATGGTGGTTTGCGTACCTCAAGATCAAGCCGACGCGGCAGTCAACAAGCTCAATGAACTAGGCGAACAAGCTTGGTTAATTGGTCTAATTGAAGACAAAAGTGACGACGAAGAAGCCGTTGAATTAAGAGGCTAAGAAAAAATGGAAGCGGAACCAGCACCTCTACCAAAAGCTGTCGTCCTTATATCTGGAAATGGTTCAAATCTTCAAGCCATTATTGATGCATCAAGCTCTGGCGAACTCCCTTTAGACATCTGCGCCGTTATCTCGAACGTGCCAGATGTAAAGGGACTAGAACGCGCGGCAGATGCAGAAATCAAAACGCATGTAATTGAGCACAAAAAATATCCTCAACGAGAATTATTTGACGTACAGTTGATTCGCCAAATAAACGAATACCAGCCGGATATAGTCATACTTGCCGGCTTTATGCGCATTTTGAGCAAAGATTTTGTAAACCAATATCTGGGCAAACTTGTAAATATTCACCCGTCGCTACTTCCTCTTTATCCTGGACTTAACACGCACAAAAGAGCGCTAGAAAATCAGGATGCTGAGCATGGCGTCACAGTGCATTATGTTGTCCCAGAACTAGATGCGGGGCCGAATATCATTCAAGCTAAGGTTGACGTTTCTGCAACAGAGACTCAAGAATCGCTTGCAAAAAAAGTTCAAGAACAAGAGCACATTATTTAC
>NZ_LWFH01001658.1:0-626 GCF_001635725.1 Oleiphilus sp. HI0066 | reverse complement strand
GCTTCGAGCACTTTCGCATCCACTTTTGACAAAGCTTCCATGGTGGCGGCGATATCATAAGCTTTTGCGTCCGCTTGCTTGCGACTGTTCTCGGTTGCCAGTTCTACGAGTTCTTGTCTCTGTTCCTCTTGTTCAACTTCCGCAACTAGTTGCTCTTTCTTCATCTGGCGTCGTTGTTCTTGAAGAGAACGTTCTGCCTTAAGTTTTTCTTCCTTGATTTCGCGCTGTTTGGCTTCCACTGCCAGCTCAGTGCTTAGCTCGTTTTCTTTAACAACTCGCTCTTGTTCAATCGAGGCATTTCTACGTTTGTAGATTGCATCGTCTGCTTGTTCAAGGAGCTGTTCTCGAACAGTTGCTTCTAAAGCTCTAGCAGTTTCTGGAGCAGGTTTGATTGCAACGATAGAAAAATCGATCACTTCGAGCCCCAGTGTATTGATCACCTCTGAACTGGATAACTCACTCTTGATAAGTCGAACCAAGTCTTGGGAAGCAGCTAAAGACTCTCGCAATTCCATTTGTTCTATCGCCGCACTCATTTTCACTTGGATCAAATTAAGAATTCGATTGCGCAATTTATCAGGATCGTCAGATTGATAAGAAAGGTCTTTAGACGTCGCTTCGCTTTT
>NZ_LWFH01001657.1:0-1764 GCF_001635725.1 Oleiphilus sp. HI0066 | reverse complement strand
GAGTTAATTGATGATCAAGCATCTGGCTTAATTTTTGATAAGCAAGGCGCACGTTTATTTGTGCGTTACATGGAACAAGACCCTCAAGACGATCAGTTAGCAATCGAGAAGAGAGTTGAAGAGCTCTCACTTGATCAGATTGCAGTAGTGGTTAATCGTTCAGCGACAGATTTTGATTCTAGTTTTGAAGAAGACGGTGCACGAGTTTTTGTTGTCGAAGATGGTGTTCAAGAGCAAATTGATTGTGCTTATTTTAATCGCTTTGTCGACATTACACTTAAAGACTTGACTGTTGATGCACAAGGGATTACCCATAGCTTGTCGGGCAAATTAGAGCTCTCAAATTCTATGGGGGTCAAAGGCAATATCAATGATGAAAGGCCTGAATTAACGACGCGAGATGACCTTTTTTACGCTCTTAAAGGTGATATTTCTAGCGAGATTGATTTAGTAAATCTTAATGAGAGTTATTCAATCGACGGCTTGGACTGGGGGATGAGATTCGGCTCAGCTGATGATTCTTCGTGGTCTGCAACATTTAATACTGAAGTTGTTAGTTTGATTGATGGAGCGATCTTTGAGGTTGCAGTTACAACTAGGTCGCCTTTTGGCGGAGTGTTAGGTCAAGATAATCCGACTGAGCAAGGTGGCATTATTACTCTAGAGGGAGTTGATGATGAAGCAGCTGCTATTCGTATTTTAGGAGCTTCTGCAATTTCGGTCGTTATTGAGGCAGAGGGAGATCAGAATGGTGATGGTCGTTCTGATCAGACATCGCCAATTTTCAACGTTACATGGAATGACTTTTTAGATCGTAACTTCGTGCGTCCTCCTGTGGAAAATATTATTCGTTAGTATGCCTAAATCTAAAACGGCTTATGTTTGTACTGAGTGTGGTGCAGACTTTTCAAAGTGGCAGGGACAATGCCCAGAATGTGGTGAATGGAATACCGTTCAAGAAATTAAGCTCTCATCAGCCAAAACTTCCCGCTCTTCAGCTAAAAGTGTGGGGTATGCAGGCGCTGCTGCAGAAATTAAATCTCTCAGTGCGATTGATCTGAAAGAGCAGCCTAGATTTAGCTCGGGTATCGGAGAGTTTGATCGTGTTTTGGGTGGTGGTTTAGTTCCGGGTTCTGCAATTTTAGTTGGTGGTCATCCTGGTGCAGGGAAGAGCACGTTACTTCTGCAGACGATGTGTTATCTAGCAAATCGTTTACCCGCACTATATATCACCGGTGAAGAATCTCTTCAGCAAGTTGCGATGCGTGCTAAGCGCTTGGAGCTGCAGGCAGATGATCTCAAAATGTTTTCAGAAACAAGCATTGAGAGTATTGAAGCGACGGTACAAAGCGTTCAGCCTAAGGTCTTAGTGGTTGATAGTATTCAGGTGATGTTTAGTGAATCACTGGATTCTGCTCCGGGAAGCGTCTCTCAAGTCCGCGAATGTGCTGCGCGTCTAACACGTTTAGCTAAGCAAACGGGTATGGTGCTTTTTTTAGTTGGTCACGTCACCAAAGAGGGAGCGATTGCTGGTCCAAAAGTATTGGAGCATATGATCGATTGTTCGATCATGTTGGAAGGCTCGAGTGATACACGCTACAGGACTTTGCGCGGAATTAAGAATCGTTTTGGTGCAGTGAATGAATTAGGCGTGTTTGCCATGCAGGAAAAAGGCTTGGCTGAAGTTAAAAATCCAAGTGCCATTTTTCTAAATAGGGGTGAAGAAGCGTCCCCTGGTAGTGCTGTTACGGTTCTTTGGGAAGG
>NZ_LWFH01001656.1:0-914 GCF_001635725.1 Oleiphilus sp. HI0066 | reverse complement strand
GAAAGGTCCACACCCTTCTTTGCCGATTTTTCCACTCGCAAGATGACAATTGATAATACTCGCAGCTTTATCAACGCCAGCACTCGACTGATTCACGCCCATCGAGAAAAAACTAATCACCTTATCTGTTTGCGCAAAGCTTGCGTAATACTCTTCTACATCTTGCTCAGGCAAATCACATAGCTGTGCGACCTTCTCAATAGTGAAAGACTGTGCGGCCTCTACTGCTTGCTCAACTCCTTCAACCGACTGATCAATATAAGCTTTATCAAGCCCATCATGCTCTGCCAGATAGGCGAGCAAACCGTTAAACAAGGCAACATCACTTCCTGCTTTCAGAGGGAGATGAAGATCTGCGACTTCACAACTTGCTGTGCGACGTGGATCGATAAATACAATTTTTAGATTTGGATTTATTTGTTTCGCACGCTCAACGCGTTGAAACAGAACAGGATGTGTCCAAGCCGCATTTGAGCCTATAAAAACGAGCAATTCCGTTTGCTCTAAATCCTCATAACTACACGGTACGACATCTGATCCAAATGCGCGTTTATGTGCAGCAACTGCTGAGGACATGCACAGACGAGAGTTCGTATCGATATTGGCAGACCCGATATAACCCTTCATCAACTTGTTTGCGACGTAATAATCTTCCGTTAGTAATTGCCCCGATACATACAGTGCAACGCTGTCTGGGCCATGCTCATCAATAATATCTTGAAAGCGCTGAGCCACTTCGTTGGTCGCAGCTTCCCAAGGAACCTGCTTCCCACTAACTTCAGGAAAAAGTAAGCGCCCACTATCTTCTAAGGTATCTAGTAAGCGACTTCCTTTAACGCACAGTCGACCAAAATTTGCTGGATGCTCAGGAGTGCCACTCAGCCCCAAAACTTCTGCCTCAGAAGCCTCCTCAG
>NZ_LWFH01001655.1:0-859 GCF_001635725.1 Oleiphilus sp. HI0066 | reverse complement strand
GACGCAAACATGATCCTTGACGATGGTGGTGATCTAACTGAAATGGCTCACTCAAAATACCCTGACCTATTGAATGACATTCACGGTATTTCTGAAGAAACCACTACAGGCGTTCACCGTCTTCTAGAAATGCTGGAAGAAGGTACACTTAAAGTACCTGCTATCAACGTAAATGATGCTGTAACAAAGTCTAAGAACGACAACAAGTATGGTTGCCGTCACTCGTTGAATGATGCGATAAAGCGCGGTACTGACCACCTTCTTTCTGGTAAGAAAGCACTTGTTATTGGGTACGGCGACGTAGGTAAAGGCTCAGCACAATCACTAAGCCAAGAAGGCATGATTGTAAAAGTGACTGAAGTTGATCCTATCTGTGCAATGCAAGCATGCATGGATGGTTTCGAAGTTGTTTCTCCGTTCATCGATGGTGTGAACACTGGAACACTAGACGGCATCAATAAAGAATTACTTGCAAAGACTGACCTCATCGTTACGACCACAGGTAACACGAACGTATGTGATGCAAACATGCTTCAAGCACTTAAGTCTGGTGCGGTTGTATGTAACATCGGTCACTTCGACAATGAAATCGATACAGCTTACATGCGTGAGAACTGGGAATGGGATGAAGTAAAACCACAAGTTCATAAGGTATACCGCAATAAAGCTGAGAATGATCATTTGATCTTGTTAGCAGAAGGCCGTCTGGTTAACCTAGGCAACGCAACGGGTCACCCTAGCCGTATCATGGATGGTTCTTTCGCGAACCAAGTCTTGGCACAAATCTATCTTTGGGAAGCTAAGTTTGCAGACCTTCCAGAAGCTGAGAAAGCACAAAACGTTTACGTTAAAGTACTTC
>NZ_LWFH01001654.1:0-1359 GCF_001635725.1 Oleiphilus sp. HI0066 | reverse complement strand
ATTTTTGGTTGGGCAACAATAGGTTGAACCGCAAGCGATAAGTGTTCTTCAGCTTTTGACTCAACTTCAACAACTTGCTCTTCTTCAGCAATATTATCCGCCTTTATTTGAGCAAGTTCAGCTTTAACACTCGTTAGGTCCTTTTTGAGTTTAGACACTTGGATTTTCGACTGAGCCAATGCCTTGCGCGAAATCTCACGACTCGACTGTGCCATTTCGAGTTCTTTTGCTAGGCGATCAACCTCAAGACGCGTATCTTTCTGACGTTTAACTAAAGCCTTGTAGGCTGAAGATCGCTGCCCCAATTCATTGCGGGATGCATCTAAGTCTTGGGCCAACTGCTGTGCCTGCCCTTCTACACTTTGCAATTGTGACTCAAGCTCTGCCGTCACATTGATGCTGTTTTGATATTCCGATTCCAGCAAGATGATTTTTTGCTTTTGCGTATCGATAATTTGTTCAGCCACGCCAAGCTGAGAAGCAGTATCACCTTTAATTTGCTCTAAGAAACCTCTTTTCTTTTCGGACTCAACGAGGTCTTTAGTTACTTCAACAAGTTGAGCCGATTTGTCAGACAAATTCGTTTTTAAACCGTCAATCTGACTAATCTTTTGAATGAGCTCAGAATTTAAGGTTTGGTTATCCATGTAGAATTTAAGACCGAATCCAACACTCGACAATAAAGCGATAAAAAGCACTGCAGCTATCATCAAGCGCGCCTGGCTCTGCTTCTTTAAATACGTAAACCATTGCTCAGCGACCGCTTCGCTAGCCATATCATTCATATTTAGTTCGCTATTAGGTTTCATCATTTATTACTACCTGAAATGCCGACAATGCATCTCTACCATTTAAGTTTTAAAAAGTTCACAATACTATTACTTAATAGCCTAGCACGCTAACAACAATTGGCTAACTTATTCATTTAAAAGTAGAAACATGCACGATTTTTATACCCGTATTGCTCAGTCCAGTTTTGGTAAGACTATATTCGATAGCGTTGGCTTGCCTAGCCCTCCGATTTTAAAACGCTCTCCTGATAACTCCATGGAACAACCACGCGGACGAATTTTGATTGGTGGCGGCATCCGCGCTAAGGCTACCCGTAAATTGATCAACGAATTACAAGCTGATCAAATTAAACTCGCGAGCCCTTACTGGGATGACCCTAAGAAAGCCGCTCTATTTAATAAACACAATAGCGCCAAGCAAAAGCTTGAGCTCATCAACTTTGCACAAACATCAAATCATAAATTCAAAGGCATTATATTTGATGCTACTGGGTTTGAGACGGCGTCCGACTTGAAGTCGCTTTATGTCTACTTTCATCACGCCCTGAAACATTTAAAGCAGAACGGC
>NZ_LWFH01001653.1:0-1078 GCF_001635725.1 Oleiphilus sp. HI0066 | reverse complement strand
GTAGTAACAGCCTATCCTCTGCATGGAAGCCAATACGGGTCGCGGCAGCTGCGGTTCGAGAGATGCTTGAAAAAGCTGCTGCCGATACCTTTGGTGTTGATGCCAGTTCCGTTGTTCTGTTTGATGGTGTTCTGACGAATGATGCCGGGCAAACCTTAAATATTTCAGAAGTTATTGCGATTGCAGCTAAGCAAAGTGTACCAAGTGAACCAGCGCTTAAAGCGAAGCAGGACTTCCGATTCATCGGTAAGCATTCTTCTCGTTTAGACGCGGCTGCGAAAGTACAAGGTACTGCGAATTTCGGAATTGATGCATCTGTTGATGATATGGTGTTTGCCGTAGTCCTTCGATCTCCAGCGATTGGTGGTCGATTGAAAAGCTTTGATGCTTCGGAGCTCAACGCAGATAAGGATTTCATTGGAGCATATCAGATAGACACCGGGGTGGCGGTTGTCGCGACGAGTTCCTGGAAGGCCCGAAAACTTTCAGAGAAAGTGTCGCTTGACTGGGACTTACCACAAGAATTGATTTCAACAAAAGCAGCATTTGAGCTGTATCGTGACGCGGCTTCTAAAGATGATGGCGACGTTGTACGTGAGGTTGGAGACGCCCAAGAAGCAATCGATAACTCGTCTAATGATGCAATTGAACTCGAATTCGAAATGCCCTTTTTAGCGCATGCCACGATGGAACCGATGAACTGTTTGGCGCATGTACAAGAGGATCGCGCAGATATTTGGGCTTCGACCCAAGGGCCAGATATTGCCCAGGTCTCGGTGGCTAAGGTGACACACTTAGATTTGGATGAAGTACACATTCATAATCAATTTATTGGTGGTGGATTTGGTCGTCGTTTGAATCAAGACTTTATTGGTGAAGCTGCCGAGATTTCGATGGCGGCGAAACGTCCTGTGAAGTTAGTTTGGTCACGTGAAGATGATATGAAAAATGACTTTTATCGCCCCGCGACATTCCACCGTTTACAAGCATCTGTTTCGGATTCGGGCGAGGTCGAGGCGTGGAAGCATCATGTTGTCGGTCCAGGCGTCATGGATTGGTATATCTGGGATGCTGCACC
>NZ_LWFH01001652.1:0-1612 GCF_001635725.1 Oleiphilus sp. HI0066 | reverse complement strand
CCTGCACATTGATCGTACGCTTACCGTCTTTACGAAGAATCGACAAGGGACTGATCGATGGAGACAGATCAGCAATAGCCCCCAAGCGCACGCGTTCACCGGTAGGCGTCGTGATTAATACATCGCGCAATTTAGCGACACTCTGACGCTCGTCAATGGGATAACGCAATACAACCTTTATGTCGTCTTGCCCACGTTGAATGCGCTGCACCTCGAGCCCAAAGAAGATATTCCTCACTTGTGATACAACTTGCTGCCTAGTCAATCCCAACACATGCGCTTCTTTGCGTAAATTGATGTCTAAGGCTTGCTTGCCATCAGAGAAGGTATCACTGACATCAAATACACTAGGATAAGACGCGAGCTTTTCTTTCAATTTGTCGGCGATTGCCGATAGCTCATCGAAGTCATCACCACGTAATTCGATATCGATAGGATCACTGACACGACCAATTTCGGCGCGATAGGTCAGTCCGTCAGCACCAGGAATAGTACCTACGAGGCGGCGCCATTCATTGACCAGTTCTCGACTAGATATCGCCAGAGAGCGATCTTCAGGTGCTGTAATTTCAAACATTACCCGACCAATATTACTGCCTGATGAGCTACCCGCAGAGCCTGTTGTCGCCATAATGTTCTCGATAATCGATTCATCACTAACGGGGTCGATATACTTGTCTTGTAATACTTGTGCCTGCTCTAGCATGAAGACGACGTGTTGATCGGTAACAGGCGCTGGGGTACCGGTTGGCATCGTTAACGAGGCTCTTGCCACTTCACTCTGCACTTTAGGGAAAAATATGAAACGCATTAAACCGGAACTCAGCGCACTGCTGAGTATAAAGAGTAAGCAAATAGCAAAGGTCAAACACGCGTAGCGATACCGCAAGGCGACGCTAAGCATTGGCTGATAGAAGCGTAATATAAAGCGCTCAAACCCGATTGCAAAACGTTCCTGCAACGCTAGCAACTTACCCATTAAGGTATCGCTTTGAGAACGATGAATTCTGATGTTCTTGAGGTGCGCTGGGAGTATTAACTTCGATTCAATTAGTGAAAATAAAAGAATCGGTATGACCACCACAGGGATTGCAGCAAACAGTTGACCACGAACACCTTCAATAAAAGCAATGGGCATGAACGCAGCGATAGTGGTGAGGATCCCGAATGTCACTGGAACAGCAACTTCCTGCGTTCCATTGATAACGGCCTCGATACCGCTCTCGGATTTTCTTAGATGCGAGTATATGTTCTCGCCCGTGACAATCGCATCATCAACCACAATCCCTAGAATTAAGATGAAGCCAAATAGCGAAATGATATTAATGCTCACGCCAAAAAACGGCATGACAAAAAAGGCACCCATAAAGGTGACAGGAATACCGATACAAACCCAAAATGCGATCGCGGGGCGTAAAAACAAAGTCAGCAGCAACATCACAAGAATACCGCCTTGTATCGCACTGTCGCTTAAAGTCTTGAGACGCTTTTTGACGATATTAGATCGATCTCGCCATGCGGTTAGTTGCAACAACTGGTTTTGATCTTCACTGCGCGTTGCTATGTAGTCTTTTACCTTATCGGCAACATCAATCGCACTTTCGTCGCCAAC
>NZ_LWFH01001651.1:0-870 GCF_001635725.1 Oleiphilus sp. HI0066 | reverse complement strand
TTCAAAGAATTATCAATCACTAAAGGCGCTCATTTACATTTGGCGCAACAATAGGTAAGGTTTAGATATGAGCAACAAATCAATTATTCAGTCAGATGCTGCACCAGCAGCGATTGGTACCTACTCGCAAGCAGTGAAGGCAGGTAATACTTTGTACCTTTCAGGTCAAATTCCTCTTGATCCACAGAGCATGGAGCTTGTTGGTGGCGGCATCGAGAATCAAATTAAGCGCGTGTTCGAAAACCTAAAAGCAGTATGTGAAGCTTCTGGTGGTTCACTTCAAGATATCGTGAAGCTAAATATCTTCCTCACAGACTTAGGTAATTTTGCCGCGGTCAATGAAGTAATGGCTACCTACTTCCAAAAACCTTACCCAGCGCGCGCTGCGATCGGCGTGGCTGCATTGCCAAAAGGCGCAGAAGTAGAAATGGATGGAATCGTTACCCTTTCATAAAACATTAAGAGTGAGCGCGCCTCACAAAAGCGCGCTCATTGATCAATCACTTCCAACATATTTGCATATCCTTCCTTGAACGAAGAGAATTTAAGTTGATATCCAGTCTCCTGCATTCTCTTATTACTTAAACGCTTATTTCCCGCCCTGCGCCTCACTGCCTCAATGCGACTGTCGTTCAGATTAACATCGAGTTTGTTCGCGATAAACGCATACACCTCGTTCATATCGACAGGATTATCATCAGTACAAACATAGAGCTCATCCAGTGCCTGACCTTGCGCATGCGACTTCATCAAAAATGTTAGAAAACCCACTGCATCTTCTTCATGAATTCGGTTGCTACGTCTACCTACTTCCAAAAACCTTACCCAGCGCGCGCTGCGATCGGCGTGGCTGCATTGCCAAAAGGCGCA
>NZ_LWFH01001650.1:0-843 GCF_001635725.1 Oleiphilus sp. HI0066 | reverse complement strand
GATACCTATCTAGATTTCGCGTGGCTACAGTATACTGACCGAAAAGTTATTATCCCGGGGCTGGGTATCGTCCACTCGGCTGAATTGGAGGATTCTGCGATTCAACCCTTTATCGGTGCCGGCGTCGGATATGCATTTATGTATCTCGATGATTCACCATCGGCTAAGCTGGATTCAATTGACCGCAATGGGCAGTCTGTTGTGTTTACATTACAAGCGGGTGCTGATATCCCATTAAGCGAGTCATTGTCGCTCGATCTTACCGCGCGATATGACATGTATAACATTGACAGTAGCTTTTTGCAGGATTCCGGTTTAACTATCGTGAAGGATAGAGGCGCTCTAAGCGTTTTAGCAGGCCTAAGTTACCATTTTGATTCCCCCTCTCGAAGCAATTATGTTGATGAGGACTTTGACGGTGTCACACGAAACCTTGACCGCTGTCCCGACACCTTGATTAATGTGCCCGTCAACGAGGCGGGTTGTCCTCAATACCGTTTCAATATCAATTTGTCTTTTAACTTCGCCAAATTTGGTATAGACGATATTGTTGAACACCCTGATTTTAATGCAGCTGAATTCTTGAAGAAAAACACGCAGTACTCGGTCCGCATTATTGGTTATACAGATAGTAAAGGCTCTGCTTCTTTTAATGAAAAACTCGCCAAAAAGCGCGCCATTGAAGCCAAACAATACTTCCTTGACAAAGGGGTTTCGGCCGAACGTGTTGCGATTCTCGGGCGTGGAGAGCGCGAGGCACTTCGTAATAGCAAGGGAGAGGATAGCGATCTCGCTAATAGAAGAATTAAATTGGAATTCTATCGAACGGAGCTAGGTGCAGAA
>NZ_LWFH01001649.1:0-651 GCF_001635725.1 Oleiphilus sp. HI0066 | reverse complement strand
ATGGCACCGAATCAAGATGAACTAGAAGCATTCGTAAAAGAAAAAGGCCTGTTTAGTTTTTACGAAGATGGGCACAAAGAATGTTGTTCTATTCGAAAGGTTCGTCCACTGCGTAGAAAACTTGCCACCTTAGATGCATGGATCACAGGTCAACGAAAAGATCAGAGCCCTGGCACGCGATCAGAAGTTGCCGTAGTTGAACTAGATAACGCCAATGCCAAAGAAGGAGGAATTCTAGTTAAGTTCAATCCTTTAGCGAATTGGTCATCAAAAGAAGTGTGGGATTATTTAAGAATGAGTGAAGTGCCAACTAATGAACTTCACCAAAAAGGCTTTATTAGTATTGGCTGTGAGCCTTGCACACGACCTGTACTTCCCAACCAACACGAAAGAGAAGGCCGTTGGTGGTGGGAAGAAGAAACTCAAAAGGAATGCGGCCTGCACATTAAGTAAACCGCCCTTTTCGAACGCTAAGTTGAATATCGAGGGATTTCAATTCCCTCGAACACCTGACCAACATCCTCACGATGAGCATGACTGTAGAATGCCTCGTCAACTAAATCGCGCGTCAGATGCGGCGCAAACTCCGCCAAAAACTCATACATAAACCCACGCATAAAAGTCCCTTTGCGCAACGCAATGCTTGTTACG
>NZ_LWFH01001648.1:0-655 GCF_001635725.1 Oleiphilus sp. HI0066 | reverse complement strand
AGAACATTCGTGAAGCATTACTCGCAATCTGGGTAATGCCATGAATCGGAATGATAATGCTTGGGCTAAGAAACAGCGGAAGAATCGCAATCAGTAGCATCCCCCCACCAAAGCCAATGACGCCTGCGATGATAGACGTGATTAATGTGATGAAACCGAGTGTAAGGATCATGCCCATTTTATAAGCCGTAAGCTGGTCGATAGTTATGAGATCTTTGCATGATGCCCTTTCGTTACGGTAACGAAGCCTCAAATTTTTGAACTAACATATTCATCTCTCTACCGTGATGATATGTCTGCCTTTCTTGTTCTGTTCGGTGAATGCGAATCGCTGTTTTGAAGAACGGTGCGTCATACACGAAGGTATGAAATTCACCGACTTCTCCGCAAGGGTCGACACACTCGGGTAATCCCTCAAGCAGGGAATTATCGTAGTCTGCGCCGCAGCAGTGTTCCTCAAGATGTTTTAGATTAATGCTTTGCAGCAAGGCTCGAATCGGTGTGTTGATGATTTGTCGAGCGATCTCTCGAGACAGATCTATCTGTTCTTCGATTAAGAGCGGAAATACACACTCAATAACTGTTTCTGAAAATAGTTTTTGTCGAAACTCGACAATGCCGTTGCAGTATAAATCGCCAAATGCGATAGCATCGA
>NZ_LWFH01001647.1:0-725 GCF_001635725.1 Oleiphilus sp. HI0066 | reverse complement strand
ATCTGTCATGTGTATCTTGTTATTTCTCAATCAATCATGTGTTTAATGATTGTTTTGTTCGTTTTCATTTATAGTTGCGTCTGAATCAAGTGTAGCAAAGACAAAGTATTCTCGTGCTTTATTTGCGGGCGCGAACTAATAGTAATGTGGAGTTATTAATGCAAGAGAAAATAAGTGGAATTGAATTAGCTATTTTTTCTGGAAAATTGAACACGATCTGTGAAGAAATGGGCTTTGTCTTACAACGAAGTGCATTGTCACCAAACATCAAAGATCGTCTCGATTTCTCTTGTGCGTTATTTGATAGTGAGGGCCGTATTTTAGCTCAGGCAGCGCATATTCCTGTGCATCTTGGGAGTATGGCGTATGCCATGAAGGATCTCGTTGCTATGTTCGATTGGTCAGAAGGTGACATGGTCGTAGTGAATGATCCGTTCAAGGGTGGGACGCATCTGCCAGATGTAACGATGATTGCACCATTGTTCCTATCTGATGTTTTGCATGGCTTTGTTGTGAATCGCGCTCATCATGCGAATATTGGTAGTGAAGCGCCTGGTTCAATGCCCTTGAGCGATAGCTTGCTTGAAGAAGGGATTGTTCTCGGACCACAAAAGATTATTGATAAGGGCATCATTGTTGATGAGTTAGCGCGGCGTATTCGCAGCATCGAGCCAAATTGTGACAGCGAGCTGCCTGAAGATTTTTTGGCTCAGATTAGTGCTAAT
>NZ_LWFH01001646.1:0-644 GCF_001635725.1 Oleiphilus sp. HI0066 | reverse complement strand
GTACGCTAAAGAAGCATTTGTCACGGTCCCTATCGTTCCCCAAGTCTCTGGAATTGTCGAAACCGTCAACATCACCCCAAATGTTGCCGTTAAACAAGGCAACATCCTGTACACAATTGAAAACAGCGCTCAACAAATTGCCCTTAAAAAAGCCGAGGCAGCTTTAGCCGACGCTTAAAGTAGTGTCTCGCAAAAAGACGCAGCGCTAGAAAGTGCTAAAGCCGTGACACAGAAGGCAAAGGCAAATTTTGAGCGAGCACAAACTACCTACTTGCGCTTCAAAACAGGCCACGAATCGACAGGCTCCGCATCCCCTTTTTCACAACAAGTCGATAACCGAAAGAAATTATTTGAAGAAGCAAAAGCGGCATATCACCCAGCGCAAGCTGATGAGAAGCGCCAAGAACTGATTGCAGAGTCGATAATAGCCGGCGAGAATACAATTGTTGCACAGCTCATTGAAGCTAGAAACCGTGCACAACTTGACTTGGACCGTACAATCATTAGAGCACCGTCAGATGGCACTCCAGTACAAGTAGGCATTCGCCGGGGCACATTTGCAGCAGCACTACCCTTGCGCCCAGCAATGTCTTTCATACCTACAGAAAAAAGACGTATCGCTGCCAGATTTTGGCAAAACTCAC
>NZ_LWFH01001645.1:0-1437 GCF_001635725.1 Oleiphilus sp. HI0066 | reverse complement strand
TTTAGTGAATTCAACAATCATGCGACTTACTCTTCAAACACATGCTCAAGACGAATTTGCTCTTCAAAGGTCTCGCGCTCTCGACCAACAAACACTCGCTCGTTATCAACGATTAGCTCTGCCGCGCGATTCCGTGAATTATAATTCGAGCTCATTGCAAAGCCGTATGCTCCTGCTGAACACACTGCAAGCAAATCACCTTCTGCGATATTTAAGGCACGATCTTTACCAAGAAAATCACCCGTCTCACAGATAGGACCAACGACATCATAGGTCTTCGCTTCACCCTTTGTACGAGGACTCACTGGCACGATGTCTTGCCAAGCACTGTAGAGCGACGGACGCATTAGATCGTTCATAGCAGCATCAACAACCGCGAAGTTTTTCTCTTCGTTGTGCTTCAAATATTCAACACGCGTTAGCAAGATTCCTGAGTTAGCGGCAATAGAACGCCCCGGCTCCATGACGATTGTCAGGTTACGACCTTCTACTTTCTTAAGTACTTCTTGAACATAAGAGGCCGTTTCTGGAGGCTGTTCATCCGAGTACCGCACGCCAAGACCACCGCCGATATCGAGATGCTCTAGCGTAATGCCTTTGTCTTGTAGTTGATCGACTAGCAACAGCACACGATCTAGTGCATCAAGGAATGGCTGAGTTTCGGTTAACTGAGAACCGATATGGCAATCAATCCCTGTTACACGAATACCTTCCAGTGAGGCTGCTGCTTGATAAATATCAAGCGCGACATCAATCGATACGCCGAATTTATTATCTTTCAAACCCGTTGAAATATAGGGATGGGTCTTCGCATCTACGTCTGGATTCACACGCAAAGAAATCGGCGCAACCATGCCCAAAGCCGATGCAACTTCGTTAAGCTGATATAACTCTGACTCAGACTCTACATTGAAACAGTGAACGCCCGCTTTTAGGGCTTCAGCCATTTCATCTGCTTGCTTACCCACACCCGAAAAAACAACTTTCGATGCGTCAGCACCTGCCGCGAGCACACGCTTTAATTCGCCAATCGATACGATGTCAAAACCTGCACCTAAATGAGCAAGAATGCTCAATACCGCGAGATTCGAATTCGCTTTTACTGCGTAGCAAACAAGGTGATCGTGATCCCCGAATGCATTTTTATAAGCAAGAAAGCTCTGCTCAAATGCTGCACGTGAATACACATACGTTGGCGTACCGTATTGCTCTGCAATGTCTTGAAGGGATGCGTTTTCAGCGTAAAGCTGACCATTTTTTAGAGTAAAATAATCCATACTATTTCAGCGATTAAATCGCTCGCCGCCTTTACTAATCAAGTTATGCGTCAGATGACTGCTCTTGTGCAGGTTCTTCTGTTTCAGGTAAATACAAGGCGCCCTTTTGTCCGCAGCCCAATAACACTGAGCTTACAACTAAAAGCAGACCAAAGGTCTT
>NZ_LWFH01001644.1:0-18331 GCF_001635725.1 Oleiphilus sp. HI0066 | reverse complement strand
AGTAAACCAACAATTCATAATACTATATATAGGGATACATCTTCTATCCCGTCATCAGGCGTAACTAAACGAATAGCTGTACCTTTGAACCCTCGTAATCGCTTAGTTGTCTTGGCTTTAAAGGTTATACGTGAGCAGAAAGAGAACATTTCTGCCACCACTAAATATAGGGGTTGCTCAGGTAAGGCAGCCAATAAAACATTTTAATGTGATAGCTCACTTAAGGAAGAGTGTCTGTCATTTAGAACGTCCACGAGGTTTCATAAATGAACGCTAAGGTCGAACCGCTCATTTCTCCACTCCCGATGCAAGATGCGTCGGTAGACATTTGGCACACTAAATACCAGCTGAAAACAAAGTCTGGCGAGGCTGTTGATAAAACAATCGCTGAAACTTATGAACGTGTGGCCCGTGCTCTATCTTCTGTAGAACCAGAGGAAAAGCGCGAGCAGGTATATGCAGATTTTAAATGGGCATTAGAAACTGGCGTCATTCCCGCAGGCCGCATTATGTCGAATGCAGGCGCTGGCGAACATAAGCCTGCAACTTCCACCATTAACTGTACCGTTTCAGGCACAGTCTATGACTCAATGGACGATATCCTACTTAAAAACCACGAAGCAGGCTTAACACTAAAAGCCGGCTGTGGCATCGGATATGAGTTTTCTACTTTACGCCCTAAAGGTGCTTATGTTGCTGGTGCAGGTGCGACCACCTCTGGCCCATTGTCGTTCATGGATATCTTCGACAAGATGTGTTTTACAGTATCATCAGCAGGTGGTCGACGTGGCGCACAAATGGCGACTTTCGATGTACACCATCCTGATGTTTTGGACTTCATTAAAGCTAAACGTGAAGACGGTCGTCTTCGTCAATTCAACTTGTCACTATTGATCACTGAAGACTTCATTAAAGCAGTAAAAGACGATGCTGACTGGAGACTTTCTTTCCCAGTTACAGCAGAAGAAGTTGCTGAAGAGAATCTAGACCTTACTGACACTGAGCAGTTTGTATTCCGTTCATTCCCTGTTAAATCTGGGTACGTCGCAAACCAAGAAGGTTTAATCGGTTGTCGTGTTTATAACACTGTTAAAGCGCGTACGATTTGGGATTCTATTATGAATTCTACTTACGATTTTGCTGAGCCAGGCTTCATCCTGATCGACAAAGTTAATGAGATGAACAACAACTGGTTCTGTGAAAACATTCGTGCAACTAACCCCTGTGGCGAACAACCATTGCCACCTTATGGCAGCTGCTTGCTTGGTTCTGTCAATCTAACGTCTTTCGTTGAAAAGCCATTCACTGACAAGGCTTCATTTAACTTCAAGAAGTACCGTAAGGCAGTTGCTATCTTCACGCGTATGCTCGACAACGTTGTTGAGATAAATGGCCTGCCTTTAATGGGGCAACGCAACGAGATTAACTTTAAGCGTCGCCATGGCATGGGCATTTTGGGTCTTGGTTCTACATTAACCATGATGAAAATGCCATATGGTTCGCCTGAGTCTGTTGAGTTCACTGAGAAAGTGAACCGCGAAATGGCTCTTGAAGGCTGGAGACAAGGTCTTGAACTAAGTAAAGAGAAAGGGCCAGCGCCAATCATGGAAGAAGAGTTCGCAGTGACTGCCGAAATACTACGCGAACGCCCAGAGCTGAGCGCGGACGGTTACTCCATAGGCGATACAGTGAAAGGTAAAGTTCTTCACGCAAAATATAGCCGTTACATGCAACGTATTGCTGATTACGAGCCAGAATTAGTCGATCAGCTTGCTGAGCAAGGTGCACGTTTTACACACCATACTTCGATTGCACCGACGGGAACTATTTCTTTGTCTCTTGCGAACAACGCAAGTAACGGTATCGAGCCAAGCTTTGCTCACCACTACTCTCGTAACATTATTCGCGAAGGTAAGAAGACTAAAGAAAAGGTAGATGTTTATTCATTCGAATTGCTTGCTTACAGAAATCAGGTCAATCCAGATGCAATGCCATTTAGTGATAACCCTGACAACGCATTGCCTGATTATTTCATCGCGGCAGATGAAGTAACGCCAAAGCAGCATGTCGATATTCAAGCGGCAGCACAGAAGTGGGTAGATTCTTCGATCTCTAAAACGGCGAACGTTCCTACAGAGTTCCCATATGAAGAATTTAAAGATATTTACATGTACGCCTATGAGCAGGGCTTAAAAGGCTGTACAACATTCCGTTTCAATCCTGAAGCATTCCAGGGCGTTTTGGTGAAAGAGCAAGATCTTGAGAACACCTTATACGAATTTACATTGGATGACGGAACAACCGTAAAAGTGAAAGGCAACGAAGAGATTGAATACGACGGTGAAATCCACACCGCTGCGAATCTATTCGACGCACTTAAAGAAGGCACCTACGGTAAATACTGATCAAGATTCGCCCGCTTATAGCGAGTGAATAAGAAAAAGGAATATGACAATGGCAATTAAAATCGAGAAAAAAATCGTAGGCTATCAAGTTCATACCGACGCATCGGCAGCCATTAAAGAGGCCGAAGTCGAGCAACGGCCTAAGCCGATTGAGATGAATGAGAAGATCGAACGTCCTGATTTTCTTTTAGGCTCTACGTATAAGGTAAAAACACCTGTAGATGAGCACGCACTTTACATCACGATCAATGACATCATTTTGAATGAAGATACCGATCATGAAGTGCGCCGTCCATATGAAGTGTTCATCAACTCTAAGTCGATGGAGCACTTCCAATGGGTTATTGCTTTAACGCGCGTTATTTCAGCTGTTTTCCGTAAAGGTGGTGACATTACATTCTTGGTAGAAGAGTTATCTTCTGTGTACGACCCGAATGGCGGTTACTACAAGAAAGGTGGCGTGTTCATGCCATCGCTTGTTGCTGAGATTGGCGCTGTGATCGAAAAGCATATGAAGAGCATTGGTCTTATCGAATCGGAAGAAATGAGCGATACGACGAAGCAGATTTTAGCTGAGAAACGTGCTGAATTTGAGCAAGCAGCTAAAGCTAATACCGCAGAAAGCTCTGCTAAGGAAGAACCAAGCCCATTCCCAGATACAGCACAGCTATGTAAGAAGTGCAATACCAAGGCTGTGATTATCATGGACGGTTGTGCAACCTGCCTAAACTGCGGCGACAGTAAGTGCGGCTAATCACCAACTAGCGGTCATTACAAAAGGCTTACTTTAGGTAAGCCTTTTTTCTTTCTAAATTTCGACAACAATACTCAAATTGTAAAAATCAACGCTTATATAAAAGCATGGGTTGTGGCATATTTGTGGCCGAACTTTTGCTTCAAATCAGGTCATTCAATATCTATAACTAGACCTTGTATATTTAGGACAACAACGACAATGATCAAAAACTGCTTATTCCCTGTTGCGGGTTATGGCACACGCTTTCTACCAGCGACAAAAGCAATGCCAAAAGAAATGCTTCCTCTTGTTAACAAACCTCTCGTCCAATACGGTGTTGAGGAAGCGCAGGAAGCCGGTATGGATAACTTTGGTTTCGTAACAGGTCGCGGCAAGCGCGCAATTGCGGACCATTTCGACATTAGCTATGAGCTAGAGCATCAAATTCAGGGTTCAGGAAAGGAAGCAATGCTTTCTGATATTCGAGGGCTTATCGAGAACAATACTTTCTCGTTTACACGTCAGCACCATATGAAAGGCCTTGGCCATGCGATTTTGTCAGGTAAGCCATTGGTCGGCGATAATCCTTTCGCAGTATTACTTGCTGACGACCTGTGCGTTGGCGATGCACCAGGAAACGGTGTACTAAAACAGATGTCTGAGTTGTATAACCAGTTCCGTTGTAGCATCGTTGCAATTCAAGAAGTGCCAGCAGATCAAACTCACAAATACGGCGTCATCGCAGGCGAATCAATGAAAGATGGCTTGTATCGCATTACTGACATGGTTGAGAAACCAGCACCAGAAGATGCACCAAGCAACCTCGCTATTATTGGCCGCTACATTCTTACGCCGGACATTTTCGACATTATCGAACAAACACCTCCAGGTAAAAACGGAGAGGTTCAGATTACCGACGCACTTATGACACAAGCTAAGAAAGGCTGCGTGCTTGCGTATAAATTCAAAGGTCAGCGCTTCGATTGCGGCAGTGTAGATGGATTTGTAAAGGCTACGAACTACGTATACGAAAACGTATATACGCCAGAGTAAGCTAAATATCTCTATAGACAAAAGGCAGCCAATTGGCTGCCTTTTGTCTTATAAGCCCATGAGTTGAAGTATTAACTCTTGGTTTTGAGGGTCGCTTTTTCGAAAGCGTTTTATCAACGCCAACTCTTGCTGTTTGGGAAGAGCGTCATCCAAGTGTTTATCTAACTCATTCAATGAATCACTTAGGTCTGAAAATTCAGGCTCATCAATGCCGGGCAAATCGAGTTGTGGAAATTGGTGCGCGCTTGGAACATCTAAAAAGTACTCTAAAGATGCGCCTGTTTTAAAACAAATATCGAGTAGGTTCTCTAAACTCGGGAACACCTGAGCATTTGAATCTTCCCATGCCTTTACGACTGAGTCATCAACCGAGCATAGATTCGCAATATCAGACAAGCTCAGCTTATGTGTTTCACGGAAGAAGCGTAGCTGCTTACTAAAACTCTGTAGATACTTCATGGATTCGCACTTTAAAATAACTATTCTTATAACTATAGCAGTGTCATCAAATCTTGCACTAAGCAGCTAATTTATATAGAAAAATAAGCCTTAACTATTTTGGTTGCTAATCCATAAGGCATCGTAGGGACGCATATTTACAACACCGTCGATATCAGTAATCACAGTACCTGAGAGCAAATCGACCCAACTATCAAACTCCGTAATATTCAATTCGCTTAAATGAATGTCTTGCTCTGTATCTGAGATGTTATAGATACAGAATATATTTTGGCGTCGATCCGTACTTTGCCTCCAGTAACCGAAAATTGACTCCCCTAAATGCAAGGTAAACTGCGTTGCGTTTGGATGGAAAGCCGCTTGTTTGGTTCTAATCTCAAGCATCTTTGAAATTTGATGATATATCTTCGAATGTGTGCTCGATTCATTGGCCAATTCTGACTCAAGCTCACTCAATTCCCATCGATGACGATTAATCGAACGATTGTGTTTGGTGTGTTCTAGTTTCTGATAATCGTTTCGAGTACCTACCAGACTATGGATATAAATCCCCGGAATCCCTTCTAAGCCCAACATTAATGCATGCGCACAAACAAAACGTTTCACACCCCACTTGTCAGGCCCTTTCGTTGTACCTTGCAATGCATCAAACAAAGAGATGTTCACTTCATAGGGCTTATTCTGATTATTCTCCAACGCCCGCATAGAGACCCTACCACCAAAGCCTAACATGGTGCTTACAAAAGTATTGATCTCAGTATCGGATAACAAACCCTCAGCAGGACGAAGTCCAATACCATCGTGCGAGGCAATAAAGTTAAAGTATGCGGTACCGTTCTGGGCAGGCGGCATGCTCATCATCCATTGCTTAAGATAATGACTAGACCCAGTAATTAAGGTGTTCACGAGCAAAGGTGGCAATGAGAAGTTGTAGACACAATGCGCTTCGTTCGCGTTTCCGAAATACGAAAGGTTTTCTCTATTAGGAATGTTCGTTTCCGTGATAATGACTGCGTCATGGCACTTATGCTCGATCAAAGTCCTGAGCAAACGAACGATTTCGTGGGTTTCAGGCAAATTAAGCGAAGATGTTGCCGCCTTCTTCCAAAGAAATGCGATCGCATCGAAACGGAATATGCGAATCCCTTGATCTAGATAGAAGTTAAGTATTTTCGCAAACTCGATTAAAACCTTAGGGTTTCGAAAATCAAAATCGATTTGATCATGACTAAACGTACACCAGACATATTTTGTTCCGTCTGCCGTTTCTTGTTCTTTAAGCAACGACGATGTTCTAGGTCGAACAACTTGAGAATGGTCCAGCGCAGGATCGCTCGTAAAGAAGTAGTCATTCCCTTCGCCCTGTCCCTTTATGAAATTACCATACCATTGGCTTCGAGCCGAACAGTGATTGATGACCACATCGGCCATAAGGCGATAACGTTGCGATAACGACTGCACATGCCCCCAATCCCCAAGCGAATCATTCACTTCGACATAGTTAATAACCGAGAAACCGTCATCAGAACTGTAAGGATAAAATGGAAGTATATGTACGGAATTGAATATATCTTTGCAGTACTTATCTAAAAAATAGCCCAAACTCTCGAGCGGCTTCTGCTTATGCGAAGCAAGCACCGAAGCTCCTTCTGACACGCTATCCCCATAGGTTATGAGGATGGCATCTTTTTCGCTCCAATGATTGGTGTACGGTTTTGGTGATGTTTCCGCTCCCAAAAACACACCCTGCTCATCAACCAGATTCATTGTTTGCAAGAGAGATCGCTTTAACGCGTCAATATCAGTGCCCGACAACAAGGGGCCATAAATGAACTCGAGCTGATCACTGAGTTTTGCATCAAGTTTCTGCAAGACATCATTCATATTCGAACCTTACTTCTATAAACCAAATTCTTCGTTGTCCTTCTCAACCGCATCCTTGAGTCGTTCAAGCACATCTGGCATCGCACTAATTACCCGGTTCCAACTCGCGATAAAGGGGCGCTCCATCGGGTTATCTAAAAAGTGCTGTCCTGCCTTCATGATATTTGAGGCAAACATCTCGACTGCTTTTTCCTCTTGGTGAACGTCTAACTTAAGACCATTCATCATCGCGTCATTGTAGTAGGTTTCAATAAAATCAAGCGCAATCCGGTAATACGTCGCTTTCAAGGAGCGTATCGTCTCTGTTGTAAATGTTTCGCCTTGCGTCGCGAGTTTTCTGAAGAGTGCCTTGGTAATATCGATAGACATTTTTGACAAGCCGCCTGTTTCATCGTGTAAAGACAGATCCTGATGTTTATGGTCGTATATGTGTGCGATATCAACTTGGCAAAGACGGTTGTGCGCATAGTTGCGGTACATCTCTGAAAGCACCCCAATCTCTAAGCCCCAATCACTTGGAATTCGAATATCTTTTAAGACATCGATACGGAACGAAAACTCGCCAGCTAATGGATAACGAAAGCTATCCATGTACTCTAAGTAATCACGATATCCAATAACGCTTTTGAAAGATCGTAATAATGGTGTCACTAACAAACGACTGACACGTCCGTTCATTTTTCCATTAGCGACTCGAGAATAGTAGCCCTTACAGAACTCATAATTGTAATGCGGATTGGCAACTGGGTAGATTAAGCGCGCTAAAAGTTCTTTATCATAGGTGACGATATCACAGTCATGCAGGGCAACCGATTCTGATCGGTTCGACGCTAAGGTATAGCCCATGCAATACCATACATTTCTGCCCTTACCTGCTTCTTTAGGCGCAACACCGAGGGCCTGCAGCTCGTCGTCGAGTTGACGTAATCGCGGTCCATCGTTCCAAAGCACGCGATGACGTTGTGGCAATTTTGAGAAAAAACCTAAAGCGTATTTATACTGATCAAGGCTAGCGCGATCTAAACCAATCACAATTTCACCGATGTACTTCACCTCGCTAAGTAAATCGATAATTTTGGGTAGCGCATCCCCTTCTAACTCAGAAAATAGAGACGGCAAGATCAGCCCCATCGGACGTTTTGTTGCAAAATCTTCCAGCTCCCTCTCGAGGTCTTCATACGACCGACAGCTTAGATTATGTAACGTTGTTATGATGCCATTTTGATAAAAGTCAGCCATTTTTTACTCGCTTAAGCTCTATGTCTGCTGGTTATTATTTACAATGAGGGCTCACCTAGATCTAAGTCTAAAAAGCTACTCAAACTTTCAGCCCAACCTTTAGGCCCTGCACTTGCACTTCTGATTTCATTAATGTCTGACGGAAGCATCAGCGTCGGTTTATTAGGATTCTTGATTACTATTGCCTGATCGGCGGCCTCTAACATGTCTATATCATTGTCACTGTCGCCGAGCGCAATGGCTCTGAAAGGTGTGTTTGCGTTGTTGCAAATATATTGTTGTTTTAGCCAAACTAAAGCCTTTCCTTTGTCATATCCGTTTGTGATATGTAGAAAGCGCCCACCCTCTTGAATTCTATAGCCAAGCCCTTCTACTTCTTTGCGAAGTTGACTCTTTTGGACATCTGACCCCTGCCATAAAATAGGATCAGAATATTCTCTTTGATTCGCTAACGCAGCATGATCTAGACTCAGACCGGTTACTTCCGCTATTTGCTTGTTTCCAAGCATCCCAAACGTCATACAACAATCTTGAAGCTCGCGTGAAAGCTTACTCATCAGGTCTTGATGTTGCTCTCTTGGGAGGCCAAAAGCCTTGCACCAAAATTCATCGCAATCTAAGAGTGAGTCGTGATTAAACTCAAATTGAGATTTAGGAATGAAAACGGCCGCGCCGTTCTCTACAACAAACGGAGTGTTTAATTCCAGTGAAGCCCTCAAGATCATCACTTCAGCGCGCGTTTTACTTGTAACAGGAATAATGTGAGCGTTGCGTTCGCGAAGCACCGTGATTGCGCCTTGCGCAGCTTTGTAACTATACGTTTCGTGGTCTAGTAAGGTGCCATCTAAATCCGTAAAGATTAAGATGTCGTTTAATGGCCGCATAATTCAAATCCTTTTTTAGCGACTTCTCCCTGTACGCGCATGTGTTGGACATGCCTGTCGCCCCCAAGCTCCCAAACGATGTCGGCTCGGGTAGAAAATGTATCTAACAAACGCTCAGTCAGACGTTCATAATGTGCAATGAAACGCTTCAAACTTTTCTCATCAAGAATTCCATCAGCAGCATCTTCTGGCTTGAGCGTGTCTATTAATTTCTTCTCTTGTTGTAGTCGCCATTCGTAAACAGAAGCAAAAGACGGCGCTTTTAAAAAACACCACAGATCAAAAAAGCGATACAGCGGCTCATAACTTTGACGCAATGCACGATTAACTTCTAAACGCCATATTCGTTCAGGATCTTCAATTTCCTCTAGCGCGTTACATGGTGCATCTAGTAAGGCTTCATCAACGGCTTCAACGCCCCAACACCAGCCTTCAAAAATTACAAAATCTGGGTTAGTTGCAACGACGATTTCGTTTTCAGCAGGGACTACATCGTCGGTCGCCTTATTAAACGCTGGCAGTTTGATTTCCCCTGTATTTTCTCGAAGGGCTTCAAGAACTTCCCGAATCCTAGATACGTCGTGTGTACATGGTACACCGCGCGTTGCAAACAGAGGATGGACACTTAAAGCAAGATGCTTACGATCCAGTTTTCCAAGATAAAAATCGTCGAGTGACAAACTAACGACTTTCGCACCCTGCTCCTTTAATGAATTGGCAAAATACTTACAAAGGGTTGATTTGCCTGACCCTTGGCAACCAACTAGCCCAATAAACACAGGTTCTTTCATGGGCGCCCGATAGCGTAGCAAAGCATCTACAACGGGATCGAAGTATCGCGAGGCTGTGTTTCTAAAACTTTTTGGCAGACGCTCTTCTTCTAAGAATTTATCTATCACTTGCACGATGATCTCGATCCGTTCACTTGTTGCGTATCACGTATCGTAACTAGTGCATGATGCATACCAAATGGTCTTTGATGCGCCAAAGCGTTTAAGCGTAGGGTCTGATGGAAAGCAACCTGACAGTTAAGCGAACTAAAATTGCGCATCAGGTAGTAACGACACGCCGTGCGCACCATTATGAGGCAAAATTAACGTTGATTTAGCTAGGCTGGAAATTAAATGGTAGAACGTGCACCAACTCTGGTGCGTTTGATGGCCCGAAATTAGTCAGCTTCATTCGCGCAACCAGTTTGGCGACGAGTTTTGGGTCACCGAGCGTGTCTTCAAGCACCTCGACAGAAGAAACTAATCCAGAAGACAAAATAGTTATTTTAAGTGTTAACGCACCTTCTAGGAATGGGGCGTCTCTCAGTGCCCGGTTGTACAATAAATTGAATGTTGAGCGAACACCCTCTACAACGAGTTGCACCTCAGCCATATCTCGCGTCTTTCCTGCGTTTTTCTCCGCGAGTGCGAGGGCTTTTTCTTCTTCACGTACTTGCAGCGTTGAATATTCTTGATCGTCCAATGTTGCTTGGCGTGTATCGATTTGCTGTTCCGACTGAGCTGTTGCGTTCGAGGTTTTGCTCAATACAGACTGATCCGGTGAACCGATACTTAATGGCCCTGACTCGGCTTTTACTTGCTTCGCTGAAGAATAGAAGCCTGATGCGGCGACCGAACTCGATAGCGCTGCCATTTGGCTTTGCATAGCAAGCAAACCACTATTACTTGCGACTTCTCGTGCCTGTTTTATTTGTTCCGCGGTGCTCTTCTGGGTTTCCACTCGTTTTTTGGGTTGCGCTTTAATCGATTCCTTAGACTTCTGCTTAGGAACAGGCCTCGGCTCAAGTTTAGGTTTTGGCTTCGCTACCGGCTTAGGTTTAACTTCAGCCTTCGGTTTAGGTAATTCCTTTTTACGTATAGGCTTTGGCGCAACTTTTGGCTTTTCGTTCTTTACGAAACGAGCCAATTGAGGCGGCAAGCGCTCGAGACTCTCTCTATCAGGTTCAGGCACTTCATAATTATCAATAAACCAGGCAGCAGCGATTAAAAGCACTAACCCAAGCATGAGCGCAACAGAGAAGACGCGCTGCTCTGAATGCGATTGCGACCATGGCAAATTATGATGAGCGACTACTAAAGACATCTGAAAGTACTTTCTATGCTCTAACTATTTTTGCGTTGAAGCACAGAGGTTAAGCACTTTGATCCCCGCCATTTCGAAACTATCAACGATCTCATTCGTTTTAGCCTGAAGATACGAGTGGACCATCAAAAGCGGAATTGCAGCCATTAGACCGAACGCAGTTGTATTCATCGCGACAGAGATACTTTGCGAAAGCAAGGTCGCTTTCTGCGCTGGGTCCGCGTTTGCAACCGCTGTGAAAGCCGCAATCAAACCGATAATGGTTCCCAAGAGACCTAGCAAGGTTGCGACGTTTGCGAGCATCGCGAGAAACGGCGTACGTTTCTCAAGGCGAGGTAAGATCTCCATTAACGATTCTTCCATCGCATACTCAATTTCGTCCCTAGATCGTCCAGAATTAAAACGCGTTAAACCGATATCAAGCATTGTTGAGATTGCGCTCGTTCCTTCACGCGCTTTGGCACCCGCCGCAACGAAATCGCCCTTTACAAGCAAGGGGAGCAAATCGTTTTCAAACACTTTTCTATTTGTTGACTTCGCCCGCGTTAGAAAAATAAATCGCTCAACCGTAATGGCGAAGCCGAATAGCAATATGCACGCAATTGGATACATGAACATGCCGCCATCTTGAAAAAACTTAACTACGGTATCCAAAAACCTTACTCCTTTTTTGTTATCTGTCGATCGATTAAGAGCAACTCAAATCTATTGTGATCCAAATGACTTTGGCATTTGGATGTAATGGTGAAAATAAACTTTACGCTTATGCTTATCCATCGAAATTGGCTTTAATACGTCAGGCATTGGCTCAGGGTCTAATTCGATCTTAGTTGGGTCCGCTGAGCCAGATATTCTCCATGGCAGCGCTAATTCGACTTTAGGTAATTCAGAATTACCAATGATTGAAATAGTCTTAATCTGTTCCGATGATTTGTCATTAGCTGTTGTAAAGCTGGCGTAGGATAGCATCAACACTAAAGAGCAAAACTGAATAATGTGTAATCCCTTCATGCAGATTTCCTTTTGAGCAGTCTAACCCACAACTTTACATGTTTTATTTGATCTTC
Organism: Oleiphilus sp. HI0066; assembly: GCF_001635725.1. Classification (NCBI taxonomy): domain Bacteria; kingdom Pseudomonadati; phylum Pseudomonadota; class Gammaproteobacteria; order Oceanospirillales; family Oleiphilaceae; genus Oleiphilus; species Oleiphilus sp. HI0066. The sequence continues at coordinate 6,510 of NZ_LWFH01001644.1, read as the reverse complement.
TTGTGCTCGCCCGTCTGCTCCTTCTAAGAAAGCCAAGTAATGCCGCTCAGCTTTATCAAAATCAAACAGGTACAAATCATATATAACACCTAACCCGTAATGGGCATAAAGGGTATCTGGCGCTAGCGCTAATGCCTTGAGATAGGATTGCTCTGCGCGCTTAATTTGACCTTGCGCTAAAAATGCTTCTCCAAGAAAGCTGTGCGCTTGGGCTAGTTCGTCATTAATAGAAGTCGCACGTTCAAACTCTACAACCGCTTCTTTTGTTTTAGATTGTCTAAGTAAGGCCACACCTTTATTCACATGAAGCTCAGGCAGTAAAGGGTAATCAACTAACAATTTCTGAATCAGAACTAGCGCCTTTTCGAATTGCTGTGCCTGCATTAACGACTGCAATTCCATGAAGCTCGCTTTATCTTTATCCGAGATCGAAACTGGAGTCTGTGGCTTAACAGAAATATTCTGGCTGACGTCTTTCGTCGCGCACCCACTAATTGATCCAATCAAAAACAGACTAAAAATCAAATGTCGCATAATCTGCTCCGGTTACTGGCCGCTTGTACATACCTGGATTTAACTCTTGAAGCGCGTCATAGCTTGCTTTAACCCAACCACTGAGTTCGTGATTCGGACTCGCCTTAATGTTCAGCTCGTGAAGTGCAATCGCTTCATCTTCGATTGGAATGGCTTGCTCTTCCAATAGGATGTCATACTGCTCTTGCTCTAAAGCATTTAAACCTTTCGGACGCTCGGATAGCATAATGTCATGCGCGAGAATCTGATATATATCCGCCATCGCAAATCGCGCCGCCTCTGTGTAGGTCTCGACACCAAACTGCACAACGCGTTTATACGCAACTGTACATTGATCTAGCTGCTTGGTTTTTGTGCGTAAGGATTTCGCAAACGGTTGCGACAATGACATGTCGGTAAAGCGGGCTTTTTGTTGTTCGGCCAAAAATAGGCTTGCTTGCGCGCCGAGCGTCAACGCACGTGAGGTATCGAGTTTGTTATCTTCGACGTATTCCGCTATGCGCACTGCGTACGCTTTTTCATGCGCACTTTCCACTTCTGACGTTTCAAACATAAATGCTAATGCTTCTATGCCAATATCGTAACGTTTAGGGTGCTCTTTGAGCACCCACTCATAGGCTTCGGTTGCTTTTTCTTTAACGCTATTCTCAGAAAAATATCGCGCAGCTTTATAAGCGGATTCTGCTGACAGCGCTGCATCAATTGCTTTCTGTTGCTTGGCTTGTGCGAACAAAGACTCTGCTGCATCGATATAAAGCGCCTCTTGCTCCAAGGCATAAATTAATTGCGTTAAACCGGTAGCTTGAAGTTCATGTTTTGGAAACATGACTTGAAACAGACGATGAGTTCGGACCGCTTGATCCCAATCCTCTGTGCTCCCCGCAATACTCGCTGCATTGAATAAGGCGTCAGGTGCAAGCGGGTCTGAAGGGAACTCTTCATAGACCTTAAGATATGCATCAAGTGCGCGCTTACTTTTACCACTCTTCTTACCTTGCTGATAAAGTGAATTAGCAAGGGCTGCGTTGATAGCGATTTTTCGTTTAGTGTTAAGCGCATACTCGGGATCAGACTCCGCAATAGAAAGCACATTACGATAAGCGCGCTCAGCAAAGGTGTAGCCATCAGCATCTAAGGCCTTATTGTATAGAACACCAGCTCTTGTCAGCTCAGCTGTCAGCCGCTGTTCTGTAGAGGCTTCGCTAAACCGCTCAAACCCCGTGAGGAAGGTGATCAACGCATCAAACTGTTGTTGGTTTTGATAAAAATTCGATACCGCTAACGCCACTTCTGGTGCTCTTTTATCTTGAGAGAAAGTACTAATGAACTTGTTTGCTAATTCAAACTGCTTGTCTGCCCATTGTGTCGATTTAATAGCATTATCTTGGCCAAGCGTTTTGCGCAAAGCCTGTTCTGAGCTGATCAATGCGCTATATGCCGCATCTGATTTAAAGTCTAGTGATGCGTTATTGTAGGCCAGCCTTTCATATAGGTCTGATGCTTTGCTAGCCTGCCCGCCGCGCTGTAATGCCTGCGCTGCCAAATAAGTCGCTTCGTGGTTTTGCTCAGAAGCGCCATTTTTCATTTGCTCAAGTGCTGATAGCTGTAAATAGTAACTCGCTGCCTGTTTTGCCGATCGCAACATTCTTTGATCGCGCGTTTTTCGCTCTTGCATTCGAACAAAATTAAGATGAGCGAGTTCTTCAGTCACATCAATAAGGCTGGGACGGATATCTGCTTTTACGCGTGCCTGCGCCGTTTTCCAAAAATCAGAACGAATTCCAAACCGCTGTACCAACGCCGCTTTTGCCTTCCAAGCTTCGATTTTCCTATCAGCCTGTTGATATAATTCGATGCCCTTTAAATTATAAAAAAACAATTCCTGATCGGTTGTAGCATTATCAGTGTATTGCGCTATCAAACTCGCCGCATCGAAGTAACGTTTTTTACTTGCGTAGTGATCCACCAAGGCTCTTAATACTATGGGTTCCCTTTCAGGTCCTCCTAGCGCAATCGCAGTCTCCGAAATATTGCGCATCCAATCGCCCTGCTCGTTGAGTAAAGCAAGTAAACGCATACCGTCGCTAAGGATATTTTTATCAAGATCTATATCGAACCCACGATGGCTAGAAGTCCGAAAAGGAATAACCGTCAAATCTGTCGTCAACAAGCTTGAGTAGATACCAGGAAATGCATCAAAAAAGTTACTAAGCCTTTGGAGGGCGTCATTATTATCTTCCAAGCGATACTCAGCCCATGCCAACTTGTAATTAGAATAGGCTCGCATTCTTGGAGCTTTCGATTTTTTAAGTAGCTTCGCGTAGTAGTCGCGTGCTCGATTAAAATCGGCCAAATCAAAATATCCCTCCGCTAAGCGCAGCAATGCTTCATCAGCGAGTTTTGAATTTGGATATAGCCCAACCAGTAATTCTAATCGCTTGATCGATTCTAGTATGTCACCCGTAAATGCTGTTGCTTTTGCTGTCTGATACAACAACTCATCCATGCGCTGATATGTATCACCAGAATCAACAATCTTTTGATAGGTATCGAGCACGACGTCAGCGTGAACGTAAGGATCTACCGTCAGACCTTTCTCTGATACGCCATAACTCGCGCTCAAATTATTCAAGCGATTCAATGCTTCAATACGTACTTCTGGACTTTGCGCGGTTTCGAAAAGCTTTCGATAGCGTTTCATTACATATTTAACCGAGACATCGGGAATCGGTTTCTTATCGAGCGCTAAAACACGAGGTCGTAAATCACCAATCTTCTCCGCTTTCGCAGACTCGCCAAAATTGACAGTAAAACTCTCATTTGCCAAAAGATAGCTTGAGTTCAGAGAAGCAAGAATTGACACACAAACGATCAGCCAAGGCACTATTGGTACCTCCCATCAAGCAGATTTGTTCGTTTTGTAGTCAGACGGGCGTGAGATTCTAGTATTTGTATAAAACCAAGTTCGGCTTGCTCGTAATGCTTATGCAGTCGCTCATCAAAACGTTCAAAGGCATTGTTCGCGTCATTAGTGAATGCACCATCGATTCTAGAATAAAGTGCTGCAATCTTAACGGTCAGCGCGTCAATTTTTTTCAAGGCTTTATCGATGCTTTGTATATGTTCAGGTATCGCTTTCTTGCGGTCGTTTACTCTTGGGGGCAAGCTCGCCAATCGAGTTTCAAGAGCACTCAGTGTATCTGATGTTCTCGATGTGCTGTTAGGGGGAAGTCGCTGCTCGATTTTACTCAGCGTGTCGCGTGCAGCTTGAATTCGCTTGGTAAGTTCTCGAGCTGCTTTGTTTAATTCGGTGCTGTTATTTACTCGTCCCTGTGCTTTTAAGTTTGTGCGCAAAGCCTTTAGTTTGGCGCTGAATCCTTGCAAGTTCGACTCATATAACCGCATATCAGAGTAAAGTTGCATCCAATACAAGGATGGTTCATCGTCGTACAGGAAACGAAGGTAACCATTTTTAATAGTATTCCCAACACCACTATTACCTAGAAACCAAGCCAAGTCCTCTCGAGAACTCTCCCTTAGTAATACTTCAATTGCTCCGTATTTTTTTAAGGCCTTCTTTAGTTTGGCTAGCTGCGCGCGCTCTTGTTGCAGCAATTTACTCGCGGCGAGATACGACTCTAGCGCTAGGGTTTGATAACCAGATTGTGCTTGTACATTTGGAAGAGCAAGTAAAGACTCGGCAACACCTGGTTCAGCAAGATTATGTTGCAGATTAGCTTGCCAGACTTGAACGGCTGCACGGTAATCTTTCAACTCTACCTTCGCTAAACCTGATAGATAAAGACCTTGTGTCGCATAAGCAGAACCGATATCCATTTCATCAAAAAATCGCACCGCCATATCTGGTTTATCGTGCTTGAGATAAAGCGCCCCTGCGCCAAGATTGATTCTATTCGTGAGCTCATTTGCGCTTTCGCCATTGTTTGTCATGTCTCTGGCTACACGCAGAGAAACTAACGCACGTTTCGGGTTTCGGCTATTAAAGGCATAATCAGTCGCTAAGTTGTAATAAGCCACTGCGGATAATTCACCCTCTAAGGCAATACTAAGCGACTGAGCAGCAAAATTATTCTTCCCTAACTCGATGAAGCATTGTCCTCGCAAGTAAGCCCGAAGAGATTGTAATGAAGGACTTAGTTTCGGTGCTTTACCTTTTAAATACCTTACCGCAGTGCGGCAGTCATCTTGGTTATAAAGCATGTTGGCTATACGAAGACGATCCACGTCAGGTGTATCTGACGTTTTCAAATGTTGCTTTAATTGATCGATCGTAAAGGAAGGTGTTAGCCCCAACTGTGTTTGAGCAACTGCGGTCATAACGGGATAGGACTTGTATTCGTCCTTAGAAATAGACGACAAGGTGCTAGCGTAATCACCTCTCTCAAAGTGAAATTGAACCATCCGCTTTTGTAGATCGTCAGGAAGAGCAAACCCAAAGGTAGAGAAACCCATGAGGAGGCATCCGACAGCAAACTTAAAAATGGCAGTCATATCTTACAAATTACCACTGCTTCACTTTGAACACTGGCTCACCAATACCGGGTCGTTCCGACACGATAAGTTCGATATATCTCGCGTTTTTTGTCTTATCGAACTTCAATGATTTTTTACGCTTGAAATATCCCCCACTTCTTCCTTGTCCCTTGAAGCTAGCGGTAAGCTTATGCTGACCTGGGGCAACACTGCCAAGATATAGCTGCTGCACTCCACCGTTTAACAGAGCTTGTATGTCGCTATTTTGATATAAGTGAGTTGAAATAAGTGCATCATCGACAAACAATTCAATTGAATCTAGTTTGAATCGAGTTTTGTCATCGAGACTCAAAAATACACCGAACTTAACCTCTGGCGGATAAATCATTGCCTGTTCAAGTGCATGCAATTCTTGATTGAGTTCGATAATCGATTGTTTAAGTTGACTAGCCTCAGCCTTTAGATCTTGATTGTTCTGAGTCTGATCACTATTCGCGTGGACTACCTGACTCAACAGAAGACAGCTAGTCACTACTATAGCTAGTAACTTCAAGGACCTGATACCTATATGATTTTTGAATAAACGCCAAAAAGACGGGACTAGCGCGAAGTCTACCAACATGAAGACTTCGCGCTGTGAATTGGTTAATAGGTTCAGTTAATATTTACGTATTTCTACAATTGCGGCAGAGGCAGGCTTGTTATCGACTGAGGTACTTCATTGCTGATTCAAGACCCTCGATACTCATTGGGTACATATGATCCTCAACCAATTCGCGTGTAATGCCTAGCGAACCGCCTGTTCCCCAATAGTTTTCTGGCAGCGGGTTAATCCATACAACCTTATCAAAGTGATCGGTCACGCGTTGCATCCAAACAGCGCCCGCCTCTTCGTTCCAATGCTCGATACTGCCACCTGCTTGCGTGATTTCATAGGGAGCCATTGCGGCGTCGCCTACGAAAATTACCTTATAGTCAGAGCTATACTTATGCAGCACATCATAAAGCGCGGTTGTCTCATTACTGCGTCGCAGGTTATTTTTCCAGACACTCTCATAAATAAAGTTATGGAAGTAAAAGTACTCCATGTGCTTAAACTCAACACGAGCAGCGGAGAATAGTTCTTCACATACTTTGACATGAGGATCCATAGAGCCACCGATATCAAAGAATAAAAGAACCTTCACTGCGTTATGGCGTTCTGGCACAAGCTTGAGATCGAGAAAACCAGCATTACGCGCTGTTGAACGAATTGTATCATCAAGATCCAACTGATCAGCGGCGCCTTGGCGCGCAAACTTTCTAAGACGGCGAAGAGCGACCTTTATGTTTCGGATGCCGAGCGTTATATCTCCATCCAAATCTTTATAACCGCGTTTTTCCCATACCTTTACAGCCTTCCCATGGCGCCCTTTCTTCTGACCAATTCGAACCCCTTCAGGGTTGTAACCGTTTTGGCCGAAAGGTGAGGTACCACCAGAG
>NZ_LWFH01001643.1:0-536 GCF_001635725.1 Oleiphilus sp. HI0066 | reverse complement strand
AGCGCTTATTGGTTGGTATGGATGTGCAATGCTGTGTTACGTGACGCCAAAAGAACACTTGGGCTTACCTAATAAAGACGATGTAAAACAAGGCTTGATTACTTACAAGATCTCGGCGCACGCCGCAGATCTCGCGAAAGGTCATCCCGGCGCACAGATTCATGATAACGCGATGAGTAAAGCGCGATTTGAGTTCAGATGGGAAGATCAGTTCAATCTCGCGTTAGATCCGGATACGGCACGTGCATATCATGACGAAACGCTTCCTAAGGATTCAGCGAAAGTTGCGCATTTCTGTTCAATGTGTGGGCCAAAATTCTGCTCTATGAAGATTTCACAAGACGTTCGAGATTATGCTGCGGAACAAGAACTGGCTAAGGCAGCTGATGTTGGGATGCAGGAAATGTCCGAGAAGTTCAAACAAGATGGCAGTGAAATCTATCACGAGGTGTAAGACTTACTATTAGATTTTGGTGGTACTGAAGGAGGTCGATCTTTTAAAGTTCGGCCTTTTTATTGCGCGTACTAAGCAATAG
>NZ_LWFH01001642.1:0-968 GCF_001635725.1 Oleiphilus sp. HI0066 | reverse complement strand
GATTTATATGAAATTTTATTTCTTATATAGGGAAAATTATTCTCTTTATAAGAAAAGCCGATGTTATCATTATGGCTATCACTTTTTCTTATGGTTTGTATAAATGCCTTATGTGGTGGGGTTTTTCAGGTGGTCTCAAACTCGTTTTCGACGATAAAACAAGAGAGGTAGCGTTTTAGTTTTGCAAGAAATTACAATGAGGGTAGTTATTATTACTTCGAAATTTCTTGTGCTTCAGAGTGGTTATTCGATTCGTTAGAGAATTGGCCAACAAGTTCATGCAGTTGAGATGCTAATGACGCAATGTCGTTCCCAATCTCTTGGATTTGATGGGATGCCGTCGTTGACTCAGAGGTAATTTGCGCTGTTTGGTCGACATTCTCTTTGATGTCGTTGGCTAAGTTTGTATTGATGTTGGTATTGTATTTGATTTCTCGGTTAATTCCGGCGATGTAATCACTCGATTCTACAACTTGATCAAGTGATTTGCCGGCGAGTTGGGATGACTCAGTGCTGCGTTCGCTGCTTTCTTTACTAGCACGCATGACGGCAACTGCGTTCTCTGTTCCGACTTTTAGATTGTTAACCGTCGTCGTAATGGCTGCTGTTTCATGTTGAATTTTGTGGGACAGACTGCGGACTTCGTCTGCGACCACAGCGAACCCTCTGCCATTTTCGCCGGCTCGAGCAGCCTCAATTGCTGCGTTAAGTGCGAGTAGATTGGTCTGCTCGGAGATCGAATCAATCACCGCGAGTAGGCTTGCTACCTCATTTGTGTCGTTTTCTACACCTGCGAGAGCTTCTGCTGCGTTTGTAATCTCTTGCTCGACATCTTGAATTGATTCGACCGCCCGCTGCGTCGCTGCTTTGCCTTTTTCAGAATTAGACTTGGCCTCGTTGGCAGCATCTGACGCTAGATTTGCGCGTTCGGCGTTACTAGTAATACTATCCAGAATTTGGCTGATCGC
>NZ_LWFH01001641.1:0-836 GCF_001635725.1 Oleiphilus sp. HI0066 | reverse complement strand
ACGACGGTGTTATCGATGAGTTTAGCTTCGGCATTGAAATGGGATAGTCGAGAAACCTTGAAATTAGGGCTATCTGCGTTATTGAGTGATGTCGGTAAAGTGATGATTCCCTCATCGATTCTCAATAAAGAAGGGGCATTAACGAGCGCGGAGTATGCAGTGATTCGAGTGCATCCTTTGGAGGGAAGAAAATTACTTCAGCAACTTAGTGATGTAGATGCATCTGTCATTGATATCGTGGTTAGCCACCACGAACGTATTGATGGGCAAGGGTATCCTCAGGGATTAACGGCTGATCAGATTCCGCTTTCTGCGAAGTTAATTGCGATTACAGATGCTTTCGATGCAATGACGAGCGAAAGGGCCTACGCATCGGCTCGGTCTATCGACGATGCGATGAAAATTCTTGTTCAGTGTAAAGGTGAGCAATTCGATGAAAGCCTAACAGACGCATTCTTAGCCTTGCTGGGGAATGTTCCCTCTGGCTTGCATGTGAAATCGAGTTCTGGTCGAGCGTTGCTTATCTTAGAGCCGGGGCGTTCTTTGGGGAGTTATCGTGCTATTTCGTTGAGCGATGGCTTGGAACTAGAAATCCCTACAAAAGATGCGGTTTCTTCGCAAAGTGAGTATATTGCTCCAGATTCGATTGAAGCGATGAATGAATCGCACATTCAGCAACTGAACGCGTTGATAACGGCTTAAAAAAGTCTTTGTTTTGAACGTCTTTATTTTTATTAGTTTGGTCACTTTTCATGGCAGTTTTCACACAGGTCAGCCCGCAAGACTTGAATCCAGTTATTGAACAGTTCTCTCTTGGCAGGATCGTCTTGTTAGAG
>NZ_LWFH01001640.1:0-876 GCF_001635725.1 Oleiphilus sp. HI0066 | reverse complement strand
TCGCGACATTATCAAAGACTGTGCGATCAAACAGAAGTTTGTGGTCTTGGAATACAACACCTGCATGGCGACGATAATAAGGAACTTGTCGCGGAGGAATACGTGCAAGGTTTTGATTGCCAACCGTGATTTGACCTTTGCTGGCTCGTTCCATCAGCATGATTAGTTTAAGTAGTGTGCTTTTTCCTGCGCCGGAATGTCCTGTTAGAAATGCCATTTCACCTCTCGCGAGCTCGAATGAAACATTTTTCAGGGCTTCGTGCCCATCAGGGTAACGTTTTCCGACGTTAATAAACTGAATCATGCTTTAACAACTTAAGCGTCTGTTTGTTTTTCAAAAAGTGCTTCAATGAATTCATCCGCATCGAAGGGACGTAAGTCATCGATTTGTTCGCCGACGCCAATAAAACGAATCGGTAAACCGAGCTGTTTTGCAATGGCGAAAATAATACCGCCTTTTGCAGTACCATCTAATTTCGTCAGACTGATTCCTGTAACGCCCACGGCTTGTTGGAATATTTGCGCTTGGCTAAGTGCGTTTTGTCCTGTGCCAGCATCAAGTACCAACATCACCTCGTGTGGTGCTTGTGCATCAACCTTCTTCATCACTCGAACAACTTTTTCGAGTTCTGACATCAAGTTGTCTTTGTTTTGAAGACGACCTGCTGTATCGGCGATGATGACATCAATGCCTTTAGATTTTGCGGATTCAACGGCATCAAAGATCACTGATGCACTGTCTGCGCCCGTGTGTTGCGCAACGACTGGAACATCATTGCGTTCGCCCCATACTTGCAGTTGCTCCACGGCTGCTGCGCGGAATGTATCACCTGCAGCCAGCATGACAGAGTGACCTTGGCTTTGAAAACGCTTGGC
>NZ_LWFH01001639.1:0-900 GCF_001635725.1 Oleiphilus sp. HI0066 | reverse complement strand
TGTTGCTGGTGGAAGGGCGGGTTGCAGACTATAAGATCCATTTTTGGGTATGATTCGGGAATATTATTGGCGCAGCTTGCAGAAAATCGCTCGCTTAAATAACGACTCGCGTTTCTTGTAGTGCTCGCGACGGCCATAAATGATTCGTCACAAAAATAGGTATGTTTGGGCTCAATAGTTTGAGCACACATAATTCCCATGATGCCGCTGCCGCAGGCTAGATCGATGATCGTTTCAGCTTTTGGAAGCTCTTGTAGATAGTCTAGAAATACGCGAGTTCCAGGGTCCAGTCGCCCCTCCGCAAAAACATTAGCATCGCAGCTCAATTCGAGTCCATGTGTTGAATAGCTTCTAGGAAAAGGCGATTGGCCTTTCCACTTGTTTGGAGAGGGGTTGCAATGGATTAATCTTGATTTTCTTGAAGCTAAAGATTGTTCGCTAGGGCCTAGCAGCTTTTCAAAAATATCACGGGTGTTCTTGCTAAGACTTTTTACCATAGCGCTTGCTATGACAACAGAATGCTCGTTTATATGTTTTCTAATCGCATACAACTGATCTTCTAGAAAACTTAATGATTTGGGGATTTTAATAACGACAAGATCAAAGCTGCCTTCAAGTGATGTTGTGCTTGGAACAAGTTTCTCAGGTTCTTGTTTTGTATTCGCCTGCGTATTTAATCGAATAGCTGTCGATGACAAAAATGAGTCAGTTTGAATCGTGATATCAAATGCACGAAGCGCACAACTGATCGCGCCAAATTGGTCGTTTAAGATAAGAATTCGTTTATTGGACAGATCATGCTTACTCAGTTCTTCCAATAACAAGGTGTCAGCACCTTCCCATGCCTGCAGGTTCTGTTGAGCCTTACTATTTTTAAATAACGGATAGCGTTGAAGCGTT
>NZ_LWFH01001638.1:0-1315 GCF_001635725.1 Oleiphilus sp. HI0066 | reverse complement strand
TCATTTTCACTTGGATCAAATTAAGAATTCGATTGCGCAATTTATCAGGATCGTCAGATTGATAAGAAAGGTCTTTAGACGTCGCTTCGCTTTTTAAAGTGAAGTTCATTAGCGAAGACAGTTTTTCGGGTTCCGCAATGCGGTAAACCAATTGACCTTGCACGGTGACTTCTTGATAGTCCTTTGTTGTTTCTTTGAATATGAACGGAAGATCACTCGTTCCAGTTGGAATCGCCACCAGNGAAGTACTGGGTGCGTAATACCATAGTGCTAGGCCTGTACCTTTACGCTTAACCTGGCCTTTTTTGAACTGCATAAGATAGGTTGTCGGTGCAACCTTAATGTATTTGATATTTAACATGACAAACTCCTTGCCTGTTTCGGAAGCCGTCTTAACCTCACCTAGCGCATCTTCGCTTCGTTGCATCCTCGCTCGCACTTCGCCTATCCATGAGATATGTGTCATCACTCATTGTCGGGCGCCTTGCGGAATCTGCATTAGGTGAACTTAATCCAAGCTACCTTAAGTTGTGTTTGAAAGGCCGGTCTATCCAGGCCTTTCGTTTAGTGCTTTCTGTTAACACGTTTTGGTTATCGATGAGGCTGTTAAGCCGCGCTTGAAATAGTCTCCTTAACTTGATTTTCTTCAGCTGCATTAGCACGTACTTCTTCAAAGCTATAGTCCTTAAGCAACTTTCCATTTCGATAGACAGGCTGAAGCAAGTTTTCCTTATCACCCAACTCCTGGGCTCGGATGGTTTGCACTTGCCCCTTGTCATCTTTGATCACGGCTAATCGCCCTTTCTTCGATCGCTTTCCTGAATCGGTAATTGGATCCTTGAACACATCTCTCCATAGACCATCTACTTTTGCCGCTGAAGCTTTCATTGCAAATTTCATCGTGTCACGATTTACTTTTTGCAATAACTCACCACCCATTCCAAAGGCGATGTTTTCAGCACTTTGCTTTCTAAGTTTCATTGCATCCAAAATCGCTTCGATGGTTTGCAATGAAACACCATCACCTTGAATCACTCGAATGTATGAAGGTAAAACGCGATACCCTTTATCATTCACTTCGTAACCAAAGTTATTCATTAACCTTTCAATCGTTTCTGTGACGATATTGATTGGATCACCACTGTCTGGCCTTACAATCAAAGTGCCACCAGTGCGTTGCACTTTATCCTTCAACTCTTCACCCCAGATGTTATCGATAGCATTCCACAAATCATAGGAATCACTAACAACGGCCACTAACTTGTCTGGGCCACTGAACTGATCAAGCATATTGGCGTAAGCCTCTTTTTCGTTA
>NZ_LWFH01001637.1:0-1077 GCF_001635725.1 Oleiphilus sp. HI0066 | reverse complement strand
GGGGGAGTATCAAGACGATGCTGGTGGCTGGTTTGCAGAACGTGATGATTTTGAAGATGCCATTGATTTTGTCGGTTGGTATATGAACCGTACTAACAAAATGAACAAGGTGTCGAAGTGGGATGCTTATGCGCAATATTTGAATTACCACGAAGGGCAGGGCGGTTATCGCAGAGGGTCTTATAAATCCAAGCCTTGGTTAATGGGTGTCGCCCGTAAGGTCGAAGCGAGAGCGAAAAAATACAGCGAGCAGTATTGGGGATGCAAAGATGATCTGGCCAGCTCTTGGTTTTGGTAAGAGATAGTATTGTTTGGGAATAAAAAAGCCGGCTTCATGCCGGCTTTTAAGTTTCAGCGATCTAACTACCTCAGGAACGGATTCAACATTCTTCCGAAGAACCCTGTCATCTTCAGCGGTGCGTCCATTACAGCTAAACAAATACAATCCGCGTCAGCCGATGCTTGTGGCTGGTGCTTAGTATTTTCGTCTGCGAGAATGAAATCACCTTGATTGTACTTGCAACTCTTATCGGAAAACGAACCTTGCATCACTAAGGTGTACTCCGTTCCTTTGTGTGTATGCTCTGGAAGCTTTGAACCAGCTTTAATTCGGTATAGCTTCGTTGTGTAGCGCTCATCATCAATATTGAGGTTTACCTCTTGGATGTTTTTGCTGAAGCCACTCCAATTTAATTGGTCAAAGTCTTCTTTGATAAACCTGCGCATCGGGCGCGGTATATTTATGCGCTTTTCGTTTGCTGCTTTTTCGAAACTCTCTTGAGAAACTTTATTTCTTTCAAACATTTCGATTTTTGCCCAGGTCTCGTCTAATAGAGAATCAGACACGACTTCTTCGGAACATTGTTTCAATATGTCGCCACCAAGCGACTCAAAGTTACGAACTTTTTCTGCACATTTAGGACATGATTCAACATGGCATGCCACCATGAGTCCTAATGCATCAGCTAGTTGCCCAGCTGCGAAGGACATCAAAAGTTCATCATTAGGATGATAATTAGCCATGACATTTGCTCTTTTGCTACGTTTTCTAATTTCTTCATTGCGAGTCTTAGGCGC
>NZ_LWFH01001636.1:0-1196 GCF_001635725.1 Oleiphilus sp. HI0066 | reverse complement strand
AACAAATGACATTGGGAAGATTTTTTTCAAGCCTTTTAACGTAAGGTACGTTGAGAACGACCACGCCATAATCGCAAGCAAGACAGGCACGTAACTTTTAGCGGCCTGTAACATGTTCTCGCTGTGCATAATATTTCGCTTGATATAAAGCTGGAAGCCCGCTGCAATCAAACCGCCAAGAACAGGTGAAATAACCCAACTCGCTGCAATTGCACTCATTTGTCCCCAGTTCGCAATAGCAAAACCTCCTGCTGCGATACCTGCACCAAGCACACCACCTACGATCGAGTGGGTTGTAGAAACAGGCGCGCCAACGAAGGTTGCAAGATTAAGCCACAAGGCACCAGCAAATAATGCTGCAAGCATCAAGGCGATAAAGGTCGTGCTATCGTTGATAGCGGAAGGGTCGATAATCCCTTTCTTAATGGTACTAACTACGTCACCACCTGCGATCAATGCGCCTGCGGCTTCAAAGATGGCGGCAATCGCGATCGCGCCAATCAAGGTCAATGCCTTTGAACCTACTGCCGGACCCACATTATTGGCTACGTCATTTGCACCAATATTCATGGCCATATAACCGCCAATAGCTGCAGAAATTGCAAGCGTAAATCCACCCGGGATACCTTGCATTTGCATTAATACGTAACCTAAAACAGAAACTAAGAACACAAAGCTTACGCCCATCTTCAAAATTTCGTTGTTGGCGTAACCTAAAGCTGTATCGGTCTCAGATAGTTTTTTAGAACTCATTTGAGCACTTCCTTAACAATTAACTCGTCGATTTGGCGTCGCTACTGTCATCTTGCTGTAACAATCCGGTTGCGCATACTAACCACATGTATAAAAGATGCAAATTAACTTTCATCACTCAAATAAACTTGCCATGACAATTCTCCAGCACATAGGCTAGTACGGTTTTTACTAGGAAAGGTAAAGTTAGATAACAATGAGTAAAATTTATTTGATCAGACACGGCCAAGCATCGCTTGGCAAAGAAAACTATGACGAACTTTCTAGTAAAGGTGAGCAACAAGCTAAAATTTTGAATCGCTATTTTCGGGAGCTTTCTATCAGCCCTGACCTGGTGATCACTGGCGATATGAAGCGCCATCAACAAACAGCTCAGTTTGCGCTTGAATCAATAAACGGCCAGGCAAATACTGTGATAGACACCGATTGGAACGAGTTTGACT
>NZ_LWFH01001635.1:0-664 GCF_001635725.1 Oleiphilus sp. HI0066 | reverse complement strand
AACGTACGGCTGCGCTTCATCAAAAGAACCAAGACATCGCAAATATGATGGCAAACATGCACCAAGGCCTATTTACAGTGACCGAAGGTGGTGTGGTGCACAAAGAGTATGCGGCGTATCTGGAGCAGATTTTTGAAACAGATCGTATCGCTGGACGAAATGTAAATGATCTTCTTTTCGCGAATACAACACTAGGCTCTGATGCGCGAGATCAGAACATTACAGCAGTTGATGCGATTGTTGGTGAAGACGAAATGATGTTTGAGTTCAACTCACATTGTCTTGTGAATGAGATGACCATTGGTTTCGATGATGGTCGTGAAAAAGTTCTCGAGTTGGACTGGGATCCAATCGTGAATGATGATGTGATCGAGCGTCTGATGATTACTGTGCGCGACGTAACTGAAATCCGTGCCCTAGAGCTAGCGGCGCAAGGTCAGAAGCGTGAGTTGGAATTAATTGGTGAAGTGCTTGCGATCGATGCAGCGAAATTTGCTGAATTCCTCCGTAGTTCTAAGCAGTTCATGGCGGCATGTCAGCAGGCTATTAAGAACAACGCTGGAAAATCTGCGGATGTTATTGCCGAGCTATTCAGAAATATGCACACCGTTAAGGGTAATGCGCGTACGTATGGTTTGAGTTATTTGACTGACGTAGTGCATGA
>NZ_LWFH01001634.1:0-1289 GCF_001635725.1 Oleiphilus sp. HI0066 | reverse complement strand
GAAGCTTTCAGTGCTTCAATAGGTTGCGCTAGAATGGCTAACACCACGCTGCATAAAATAATGGAAAATATTCCTCCGCCTATGCCATAGAAAATACCTAAGTACAGAAACGGTCTACAAACAAACGCGTCCGTTCCTCCTACCAGCTTAAGTACGGCAATTTCGTCTTTTCGGTTTTCGATTGCTAATCGAATCGTATTTCCGAGAATTAAAATGACAGCAATACTTAGCATTAGCCCAAGAATCCAGGTGCTTAAACTAAGAAAGTTGGTAATAGAGTTGAGTCGCTGAACCCACATTAAATCAAGCTGAACCAGATCAATTTCAGGCTTTCCTAGTAGGCTAGTGCGAAGTTTTTGCGCTTGTTCTATCGTATTAGCAGAATCACTCAGGGTTACGATAATACTGTGAGGAAGGGGATTGTCGCTCAAGTGCTCAAGTGTCGACTCGAGTTCAAATGTTGCTTTAAATTCCTCAAGAGCATCATCTTGATGGATGAACTTGGCTGACTCTATGCCTTCGATTTTTGTTAGTTCTTGCGCAAATGTTGCCCCTTTAATCGGCGATAATGTTTTGCTTAGCATCACCGTCATTTGAGTCGTATTATCAAAGCTCAATTGAGAGCGCTCGAGATTGCTTAAGAACACGCCTAGTAAAGTGGGCAATAAGATAGCAATACCAATAACGGCGCACGTAAGGATTGATGCTAATGGTTTTTTCTTTTGCTCATTAAGGGTATGAGAAAGAGCTTTTTTGTGATTACCAAAGTAACTGCCAAGCATCGGTTTTGATGCAGAAACTTGAGCGCCTTGTGAATTTGACTTAGCCATTTACGAATGCCTCTTCGTTTCTGATGTGGCCATGATCAAGTTCGATTACTCGGTAAGGTAGGCGTGAAATAAGCTCTAAGTCATGCGTTGCAATCAACACCGTGACACCCACTTGGTTAAAGTCGCTAAACAGCTTCATGATTTCTGCCGATAGCTCTGGATCAAGATTACCTGTAGGTTCGTCAGCTAACAGAATAGGTGGCTTGTTGACGACAGCACGAGCAATACCAACACGTTGTTGTTCACCTCCAGAAAGTTGAATGGGCGTGAGCTTCTCTTTGCTCAGTAGCCCAACTTTATCGAGTGCAGCCCGTACGCGTTTAGCAATTTCCTTTGGTGGCGTTCCTGCAACTTCCATCGCAATCGCGACATTATCAAAGACTGTGCGATCAAACAGAAGTTTGTGGTCTTGGAATACAACACCTGCATGGCGACGATAATAAGGAACTTGTCGCGGAG
>NZ_LWFH01001633.1:0-2327 GCF_001635725.1 Oleiphilus sp. HI0066 | reverse complement strand
AATAAAGCGCTTCATAGGTACCATTTCGATCAAGATTGACGTGATCAGAATGGACTTCCGCCAAACGAACCCCTCCCGGCAAGCTATCTCCTAAGCGATAATATTCTGAAGGCTTACTCAACTCTTCAATGATCGCGCCAGAATCCGCAGCATCTTTTCCAGAAAACACACCCTTCAATTTCAAGCGCAAGCGTGTTTTAGGCACATCTTTTGGCCGTTCTTGGATAGCAGCTTCTTTATTTGCCTCACCAAACAAATGATAACGATCAACGCGACGAGCAATCCTGCTATCTGCCAAATTTGATTGCGCAGAAGAAACAAAACTTTTAGGCATTGGTGCTTGTTCTGGCGCGTACACATGCCAAATCAATTGAGAGCTTAAATAAGCTAGGTACAAGGTTAACGCCACGACACTCAACTGTGTCACACGCCTCACTACCCCATCGAGCGACCTCGTTTTCATTATTGCTTACCTAATTGTCGCGATACAGGCTTTTTGACTTTAAACACTACATCTTGTTCCGTTGAATTTGCTGCCCATGGCTCTTGCGCGACATCTAAAACGCGTCGAGTCACCTCCCACAAGGCATCTCCGTTCGCGCTCCATGTACCGCGCATCGTATCGAAGCTCGCTTCCTGATCGCGAATACCTAAGACAATATCTCCACTTTCTTGCGTTTGAATTTGCCCACCGAAAGCCGGCATCACTCTATCTCGGATATCTCTACCTGCAGGATAGGACACTTCGCCACCAGACCAAGTAAACCGACCATCAATGCTCGCTACTCTGCGCTTCTCTAATCTAACGGACAAATCTTTCACATATACTTCACCCGTCGCTTTCACCCTATGGATACGCAAAAACGGATTAAGCTTCTCAGTATCGAGCCTTAATGTTTCGATAGAAAGTGACTGATCTCTCAAGCCAATATCTAATATTGCACTGGCGTCACCTGCTGTGGAACGCACATCGACCTGCAACGGAATACTTCCCCCAAACACATCTAAAACAGAAAGTTTCCAAGAGAAAACACCTTCTAGATGCCTAAATGAAACGTAAGCCTCACCATCCCAAGCAGTGCCTGCAAATGATTTTGGCATGATGCCGAGCGATTTTGTTTTAACAGCAGGCTCAATCACTTTCGTCCAAAGCACGCTCGCGGGCAAACTGCTCAACAAAAAGAACGGTAACGCCACAACAAACAGAAGCAAGACTAAGAAGGTTTTTTTAATCACAAATACTTATTCTTTCGATACTAGAAAATCACACAGCGAAACATTACAGACTATTTGCACCAGTAAAGCTACAACCATACGAACATTTTAGGTGCTAGTTCCTGCATTTGTATGAACAAAGCACCCAGATACAAAAAAGCCCCAGCATTCGCTGAGGCTTTTTTAGCTTAAAGGGGGAGCTTACATCATGCCGCCCATACCGCCCATGCCACCCATGTCAGGCATCGCAGGTGCAGCACCACCTTCTTCTACAACATCTGTAACCATGCATTCAGTTGTAATCATTAGGCCAGCAACAGAACCTGCCGCTTGTAATGCTGTACGCGTTACTTTTGCTGGATCAAGAATACCCATCTCCAACATGTCGCCGTACTCGCCAGTCGCAGCGTTGTAACCGAAACTACCTTCACCCTGTTGAATCTTATCTGAAACAACAGAACCTTCACCGCCAGCATTAGAAACGATTTGACGAAGTGGCGCTTCCATAGCGCGACGCAACAAATCAATACCTACGTTCTGATCGCCATTATCACCTTCAAGGTTTGCAATCGCTTGAAGCGCACGAATCATCGCAACACCGCCACCAGCAACAACACCTTCCTCAACTGCTGCACGCGTTGAGTGAAGCGCATCTTCAACACGCGCTTTCTTCTCTTTCATTTCAACTTCAGAGCCAGCGCCAACCTTAATAACAGCAACGCCACCAGCTAACTTCGCAACGCGCTCTTGAAGCTTCTCACGATCGTAGTCGGATGAACTCTCTTCGATTTGACGGCGGATTTGCTCTACACGACCTTGGATTTCAGCAGCTTGGCCGGCTCCATCGATCACAGTCGTATTTTCTTTGCTGATGTTAACGCTCTTAGCGGTACCAAGATCATCAAGCGTAGCATTTTCTAGTGATAGACCAACTTCTTCAGAAATTACCGTACCACCAGTCAAAATAGCGATATCTTGGAGCATTTCTTTACGACGATCACCAAAACCTGGAGCCTTAACAGCCGCAACTTTAACGATGCCGCGCATATTATTGACAACCAAGGTTGCTAACGCTTCGCCTTCAACATCTTCAGCAATGATAAGAAGTGGCT
>NZ_LWFH01001632.1:0-1038 GCF_001635725.1 Oleiphilus sp. HI0066 | reverse complement strand
CGATCTAAGAGATAGCCGGCCATTTTTTCATCGTTAGATAAATAGGCGTATAGCCGATCCCCAAGCAAACCCTCAATGACAGGCGCCCATACTGGCTCGACCTGAATTGATTCTATTAAGGTTTCAAGCTCGCCTTTAGCCTTAGCATGCAGATCAGTTAGACCTGCGCCAACATTACCTTTAGATACTACATCGCGCTGAATCGTTTCTAATGAAACCAATTCTGCCTGCTTCTGGGCAATTTCACTTTTTCGTTCTGCAGTCGCTTCACGACTTTCTTGGACAACGGCCTCAAGCCTTTCAACATCTTCTTGCCTAGCGAGAACGCTTGATTCAGATTCTTCCAAAACGCACGTCAACTCAGCTAACTCTTCACCCACACCTTGATAGCCCAACACATCCAATTCTTCTGAAAGGCGATTTTTGTCATCATCAAGTGAAGCAACGCGTTCCTTTGCTTGATCTGCTTCGCGCTGGAAACGCGACAAGTTCGACTTCGCATCCTCCACACTATGTCGCGTATCCGTGTAAGCTTCTTGCATTTGCTGATTAAGATCTAACCAAGAGGCGTACGCCATCTCAGATTCTTCAAGCTTTAATTCAGCCGCCTCTTGCTGCTCAATCACGATCTCAATTTCGGGCTCTATCTCAGCGATACTTTCGGAAACAAGCTCTCTTTCTTCCAACCCTTGCCGCAAGCGATCTTCAGCAAGACGTATCTGCTCAGTAAGACGAATGCGTTCAGACTCAGCTCGTTGCAGACGCTGACTCTCAAATTTCAACTCTTGCTCGATCTTTGCGATCTCGGCGCCAGATTGATAGTAACGAGCCTGCACCGATTGCATCGCTTCGGCAGACTCTTCTATATTCGAACGCAACACCTCAATTTTTGATTGCCCAGTTGCCTTATCAAGCACCAAGCTTTCGACCGCCGACTCACAACGAGCCGACTTAATCTCCAACTCCTGTTTTTGCTCATCCAAACCTAGCCACTGCAAAGCAGATATTTTTGCCTTCAGCGCACGTTCATTTGCCTTG
>NZ_LWFH01001631.1:0-1320 GCF_001635725.1 Oleiphilus sp. HI0066 | reverse complement strand
GATTCCGATAAGCCTTGAACTAAACCTGCAATAGCGATCTGATTGCACATTTTTGTAAGTTGACCTGCACCAATGTCGCCTAGGCGTTTGCAAGACTTCGCGTAAGTTGCGATGAATTCCTCGGCTTTTTCATAAGCGGCGTCGTCACCTCCACACATAACAGTCAGTTGACCGTTAATCGCACCTTGCTCGCCACCTGAAACGGGCGCGTCTATGAAATCAATACCTAGGTTAAGAGCTTGTTCATGCAATTCGCGGGCGACTTCAGCAGACGCGGTCGTATGGTCGATAACGAGTGTTCCTTTCGGAAGTTCCGCAAGTAAGCCATTCTCTCCAAAATACATATCTCTCAAATCGTTGTCGTCACCAATACATGTCATTACGCATGNGATATCTCCCGGAATTTGAGTGAAGTCGCTAATGACAGTACCAGAGAATTCATTGGACCACTCAGAGGCCTTGCTTGATGTGCGGTTGAATACAAATGTTTCGAAGCGTTGAGAAAGATGGCCTGCCATGTGATAGCCCATGACGCCAAGCCCAAGGAACAATACCTTTTGAGACATGTTATAGAGCCCCATCGTTAAGCTGAGAACGAATTTGTTCAATTCGATCGCGATTCACGCCAAAGTCAGAATGCCCAAGTCGGGAAGCAGAACGCACGTGTATACGTTGTTGGTTGTCGTCGAATAAGAACTCTACATCATCTACATAACGCATGATCGCGCTCGTATATTCTGCATAGATGTACTGATCAGTTTTGATGATTAGCTCAGCTGATTCGTCTGAGTTGATCGCTTTTACCAGTGCTTCGTGAGTCGAAGACTTATTGGTATAGCTAATACTTTCGATAAAGTGGTCTTTATCTTCATCCTTGAGAGAGCTGACGCAGTTTGGTGAGCTCGGACAAACTTGCAACGAGGTTTGCGCTTCTCCAAGTTGTTTCGGACGCGTTCCAGTGCAAGCACTCAAAATAAGCGTTGAGGCAATGAATAGAAGAAAAAGTTTGGTTTGATGAATAGGGTTTTGCACAGTTACTCCCGTTATTGATCGGATAGAATGGGTAGACGAATAGTAAACGCAGAGCCAACACCATAAACGCTATCGACTGAGATGTCGCCTTTGTGTTTTTCGACCACAACTTTGACAAAATTTAGACCGAGACCTGCGCCTTTAGGACCAGATTTTTCGGACACTTGTTGTCTTCTGAAACGCTCAAAAATTCTCGGTAACTCATCCGCCTTTATGCCAAAACCTTGGTCTTCGATTGTGATGACGGCGAGCGTATCTTTTTGTTGCACATCGACGTTAATCGGTTTG
>NZ_LWFH01001630.1:0-888 GCF_001635725.1 Oleiphilus sp. HI0066 | reverse complement strand
CTTCAAGCAATGCCGATTAGGTTTTTTGTTAGTAGGGCTAAGACTTGTTGTGTGATATTGACTTTCATTCTGTAAGTGATTTTTGTTGCTAGGGATATGTGTTAATGCAAAGCGTTGTTCAATGTGTACCATAAACTGGCGTTCTTCCTCAGCTTGTTTCCACTTATCCATCTCGTAATCGTATTTCAATTGAGCTTTAACGTGTCCTTCATTTGGGTGATATAGCCAATATTTATTCTCAGAGCTTTCATGCATAAAGTGTAAAAGTAGTTCAGTCAGAGTTAGATCATTATCTTGTGAATAGTACTTATGCCTAACCCATGTGATATCAATTTCTAAAAGTGCGCTTGATTTAGACTTTGGATTTTCCGGTCTTACTCTTTCAGGGTACGAAATGAACACTAAGATTTCGTAGTCGCCAATTTGGCTAACTAGGTCAGTGTGATCCGACTTTTTAAATGATAGGGATGAAAGGGTTCTACTTTGAGTCACCTCCGCCCGTGCGGTTGTTTGCCATGTTTCCTCGCAAGTATGAGCAACGTAATAAGCCGGAGTACAAAGTGCGTTTACGGTGCCTTCTAGCATTATTTGCTCAAGATATTGTCTACAGCAAACCTCGAAAGAAAGTTCGCACTCTTTCTCTGGTGGGGTCTCAGGATTGGGGTCATGAGAAAAGTGCCATTCTTTCTTCGCTCCTTTTCGTGCTAGCACGGGTTGCTTACAGCTGGGGCAAACACAATTGCACTTCCTACCGCTAGGTACTTGGCTTACCTCGACGTAGCGATTCTCAGGATTAATGGCGAAGGGAATTAGGGTCATTTAACAAATTAAAATTTAAAACCATACTTCATTTCGCGTTCTTGGAAGGCTATTACTCCACCTTCTAAG
>NZ_LWFH01001629.1:0-906 GCF_001635725.1 Oleiphilus sp. HI0066 | reverse complement strand
CGAGCCACAGTGTCAGCAAGTGTGCCCTGTTGATTGCATCCCTCTTGATCCTGCTCACAATGAGACGCAAGAACAGCTCATGGCAAAATACGAAAAGCTAACGGGCATCTCCTAAAATTAGCCCTTTCTTAGATTCTGACTACACTTAGCCAAACAAATACAGTGAACTCAGTGTAGTTAGGTCGTTCATGAGCGAAGAAAAAGCAAACGAATCTGAAGTACCGTTAACCCCCGAACAACGTATCGAGCTATTAGAAAGCAAGGTTGACAAAAACCGTGTTTTCTTGTTGTTTTTTGCTCTCATTCTTACTGTCACCATTTCTGCGACCGTCACAGCATTTGTGATTTATTCGTTTGGCGGCGTTTCCTCCAATAACTCCGACGCATCAGACGATATTGCGAATACTATTGCTGGCCAGAAAGAACTGCTTGAGCAATATGATTTGCGTTTGGCGGAACTAAATGCGCATATCAAAAGTTTTGAAAATCGTATCGATAACAACGCGAACAGTACCATTCAGCAAGTACTCATCGAGCAAGAGCAAGCGAAGCAACGCTTCATGGAAACAGTGCGCTCGGCTGTATACGATCTAGCTCATATGGTGCCTGGCTCGCGATCTTGGTTGGAGCTCTACACCGAGCAATTAGAAGACGCAACGACCAAAAGCGCCATGCGTGAAAAGCAATTGAAAGAACTCAAAACAGCAAAACCGATCGACAAATCGGATTCATTTTTTGGGGATGATTTTTAGGCCAACCTTGGTTTCAAGCTCGCAAGAGAAGACTTCATACCATGCAAAGCGTTAATTTATGCGCAAAGAAATTCTGCCGTCGCGATCGCATCACTTAAAGCATTGTGCGCGTACGCTTTTGGCAAGCCGTAACGGTCACGACATACCTCTAGCT
>NZ_LWFH01001628.1:0-547 GCF_001635725.1 Oleiphilus sp. HI0066 | reverse complement strand
GCCTAACATGGTGCTTACAAAAGTATTGATCTCAGTATCGGATAACAAACCCTCAGCAGGACGAAGTCCAATACCATCGTGCGAGGCAATAAAGTTAAAGTATGCGGTACCGTTCTGGGCAGGCGGCATGCTCATCATCCATTGCTTAAGATAATGACTAGACCCAGTAATTAAGGTGTTCACGAGCAAAGGTGGCAATGAGAAGTTGTAGACACAATGCGCTTCGTTCGCGTTTCCGAAATACGAAAGGTTTTCTCTATTAGGAATGTTCGTTTCCGTGATAATGACTGCGTCATGGCACTTATGCTCGATCAAAGTCCTGAGCAAACGAACGATTTCGTGGGTTTCAGGCAAATTAAGCGAAGATGTTGCCGCCTTCTTCCAAAGAAATGCGATCGCATCGAAACGGAATATGCGAATCCCTTGATCTAGATAGAAGTTAAGTATTTTCGCAAACTCGATTAAAACCTTAGGGTTTCGAAAATCAAAATCGATTTGATCATGACTAAACGTACACCAGACATATTTTGTTCCGTCTGCCGTTTCT
>NZ_LWFH01001627.1:0-1210 GCF_001635725.1 Oleiphilus sp. HI0066 | reverse complement strand
TTTTATTTTACGAGCGTTTAGATGGGAGCGAAGCCCTGAATTTAAACCCTTGTAAATGAAATAAAGATAGCTTTTTTACTCGGCTTGCAACTCGGTTAAACTACGCGGCTCTATCGTTAATGTGTTTATTGAGGTCAGTTGTGGGGAGTACCCTGAATCCAAAACAGAGTGAAGCCGTTAAATATGTTGGCGGGCCTTTGCTCGTATTAGCTGGTGCAGGGAGTGGTAAAACGAGTGTAATTACGCGCAAGATTGCTTATCTCGTTAACGAGTGCGGTATTAAAGGCAGGAATATCGCAGCGGTTACCTTTACCAATAAAGCCGCGAGGGAAATGAAAGAGCGGGTTAGTCAGCTGATTTCGGGCCCAGATGCGCGTGGCTTAAATATTTCCACTTTTCACAACCTCGGTCTCAATATCATTCGAACTGAGCACGAGCGCTTAGGCTATAAACCAGGGTTTTCTATTTTCGATAGCGAAGATGCAAAAACCTTGTTGCGAGACATCCTCATGAAAGAAGGTGAGGAAAACAGCGATGTTCTCAATCTTGTCCAGATGCAAATTTCTAACTGGAAAAATGTAATGTGGACACCTCAAGTTGCGGTGAGCAAAGCAAAAACACCAGAAGATCTGCAAGCTGCCCAAGCCTATGTTCTATATGAGCGCTATTTGAAAGCCTATAACGCTTTAGATTTTGATGACTTAATTTTATTGCCCGTTTTGTTATTTAAAAATGAGGCTGATGTATTACAAAAATGGCGGCAGAAAATTCGATACTTGTTGGTTGATGAGTATCAAGATACCAATCTCGCTCAGTATGATCTTGTTCGTATGTTGGTGCAGGAGCGAGAGGCGCTAACAGTCGTCGGGGACGACGATCAATCAATATATGCATGGCGAGGTGCGAGACCTGAAAATCTAGCCAAACTAGAGCAAGATTTTTCATCATTGAAACTCGTTAAGCTCGAGCAAAATTATCGTTCCACAAGTTTGATATTGAATGCAGCAAACGTCGTGATCGCGAATAACCCGCATGCATTTGAGAAAGCCTTATGGAGTGATATGAAAGGTGGCGAGCCTATTCGTATTATCCGCTGCCGTAATGAAGATGCAGAGGCCGAACAAGTTGCGGCTGAGATTCTCGATCAGAAGTTAAAGCGCGGTGTTTCGTTCAAAGATTTCGCAGTGTTGTATCGCGGTAATCATCAAAG
>NZ_LWFH01001626.1:0-1263 GCF_001635725.1 Oleiphilus sp. HI0066 | reverse complement strand
TCGTGAGATCGCCGGCTTCCGCCTAATCGCGAAAATGCCAACAATTGCCGCAATGTGTTACAAGTACTCGATTGGCCAGCCATTCATGTACCCGAACAATGATTTGGGTTATGCAGAGAACTTCCTGCACATGATGTTCAGCACTCCTGCTGGCGATGTTAAATTTGATCCAGCAATTGTTCGCGCAATGGATCGTATTTTCATGCTTCATGCTGACCACGAACAAAACGCATCAACATCAACAGTTCGTCTTGCGGGTTCTACCGGAGCAAATCCATTCGCATGTATTGCGTCTGGTATTGCAGCACTTTGGGGTCCTGCACACGGCGGCGCAAACGAAGCTGTGTTGAGCATGCTCAACGAAATTGGCGACGTTGCAAACATTGACGAATTCGTTGCTAAAGCAAAAGACAAGAATGATCCATTCCGTCTTATGGGCTTCGGTCACCGCGTCTATAAGAACTTTGACCCACGCGCTAAAGTTATGCGCGAAACATGCGAAGAAGTTCTGTCTGTACTAGGCCTAGAGAACGACCCACTTCTCAAGATTGCGAAGCGACTAGAGCAAATTGCTCTTGAAGACGAATACTTCATCGCTCGTAAGTTATACCCGAATGTAGACTTCTACTCAGGCATTATCCTTAAAGCAATCGGTATCCCTGAGTCGATGTTCACAGTGATCTTCGCAATGTCTCGTACAATTGGTTGGTTTGCTCACTGGAATGAAATGGTCAGCGAGAACTACCGAATTGGTCGCCCTCGTCAGCTTTACAAAGGCTACGACAAGCGTGACTATCCTGCGTAACAAGCGGGCACAAAAAAACCGCTCAATTAGCGGTTTTTTTGTGCCCAATCAAAATCAATTAAAGACTTAAAGCCCGCGCAATTCGATCCCTACTAATACGAAGCACTTCTTTACGATCGACATTAAGAGCATCAATTGGCTCTAAAAATTCTATCGAGGCATAGACTTTCTTCTGACTTAAAATACGAACCAAGGTCTCGCCGAAACTGTCATCACCAGCGTAAGCCGCTTCTCGCATCGTATTCCCCGACTTATCAAAATAACGAAGCGCTATTGGTTGAACCTGACAACCAACTCGAACAGCTGACTCAACAAACATCCCATAAAAAGGCAACAAATGAGATCCATCGGAGGTTGTTGACTCTGGGAAAACGATGACCGATCTACCCGAGCGAAGCTTGTCCTCTAACTTTGGAATACTGCGATAGGCCTGAAACTTGTTACTTCTATCAACATAC
>NZ_LWFH01001625.1:0-692 GCF_001635725.1 Oleiphilus sp. HI0066 | reverse complement strand
GCGCATTAAGCTAGATTCTTAAGCCTTCAACCAAAGCCAGCATTTGGCTTTGGTTGAAGGCTTAAGAATCTAGCTTAATGCGCCGCTGCAAGCAGAGCATCGCAGGCTTTGGCAGGATCACCGCTTTTGTTGTATTCCTCTACCCATGCAGGATAGTTGTGTACGACTGGGATTTTCTCTGGGTGAAAGCCTGGTTTAAGGTAAGCAAATAAAGGCTTTGTAAATGAAGAAAATACGCCTTTACGTCCATACATCCAAGGCAAGTTCTTAATAAACATTTTGCGACGCTCCCATTTTGAGAAGCCATCAGCCTTAAGCAGTTTGTCCCCATTAGTGAACATGATTCGCATGGTTTCATAGGTTCCGTATATAACCGCCCACACACGCATGAAATAACCAACTTTGGCAACTTTCTGCATCACATCAAATGCTACGGAACGATGCTCCATTTCTTCAATCGCATGCCATGCAAACATCGTCTTCATTCGATGATCGAAGCCTTCTGACACGTATTTTTTACTGAAGAATGCTTCTGCCATGAGCGCAGTAAAATGCTCAAAAGCTGCGGTAAGCGCGACATTGTATTCGGGTGAATATTCATTGAGATATTTGTCGATGATCTCTTTGTGCTCAGACAAAATCTCATCGATTGGCATACCTTGTTTTTTGAGCAAATTATTGAACTTAGTATG
>NZ_LWFH01001624.1:0-770 GCF_001635725.1 Oleiphilus sp. HI0066 | reverse complement strand
ATTTGAAAAACAAAAAAGCCTAGTGGTTAAAAAGGAGCGGGTGAAAGGTGAGCGGGTGACCGTTGATCGAAAAGCATCGGATGGCGTTGAGCGTATTGGCTATCGAGAAACTGAAGAGCCCAATGCCAACCCAGTGAACATTCGTATTGATGTGAATGCGGGTCTGCCATTTGATCGTGCTTGGAGTGATAGCCACGCAGTGCATATCGAGCCCTCTACAGACAGTGCGTTTAGAGTAACTATGGATGGCGGGCCAGACGAGGCAAGTCGTGATTTTGTTCTGAACTGGTCGTATCAAGAACAGACGCATACTCAGCTCAATGTGTTTACCGAACAGAAGGACGGAGAGTATTACAACATGCTGATGTTGTTGCCGCCGGCATCATCTGATGATGTTGAGCAAACACAGCGCGCCGCGCGCGAGCTTATCTTTGTGTTGGACGTATCAGGAAGTATGTCCGGCCAGTCGATTCGTCAAGCAAAGGCTGCACTTAAACAGGCGATGCAGCAGCTTAACGATCATGATCGTTTTAATATTATCTTCTTCAATGATTCTGCTTGGCCTGTATTTGATAGGAGTAAAAAAGCCTCTACAACGAACTTACTTAAAGCACGCTGGGCGCTTGAAATACAGGATGCTAAGAACGGCACGCATATTCAAAAGGCCCTAGCCTTAGCGCTTAAACCTTCCAAACAAGATGCGTTGCGTCAAGTTGTTTTTATCACCGATGGCGCAGTGCACGATGAGGAAAGCTTGCTTGATTATGTAC
>NZ_LWFH01001623.1:0-1423 GCF_001635725.1 Oleiphilus sp. HI0066 | reverse complement strand
ACTGCTGCTGTTTTCGGTAGCGACCTTATCCATTTATCTTTGGTCCGTTGATGCGGTGAGCACAGGTGCGATTGCAGTGGCCATTGGTTTAGCCTTGCGTTTGAACGGCATGTCGCAGTGGATTATGTGGGAAGTGTCGGCATTGTTTGAGAATATCGGATCGGTGCAAGACGGCATCAATACCATCTCACAGCCCAAACTAATTCAAGATAAAAACAATGCAAACGCGCTTGCGATGGCTAAGGGCCAAATTGACTTTAATCAGGTCAGTTTTGAATACAATGCCGGTGAATCAGTGCTTAAAGATTTATCTCTGCGAATTAAAGCGGGAGAGAAAATCGGACTGGTAGGCCGTTCTGGTGCTGGGAAATCAACACTCATCAATCTTCTGCTGCGTTTTCACGATATTCAGAAAGGCGAAATTCTTGTCGATGGGCAAAACGTTAGTGCGGTTCAACAAGAAAGCCTTAGGGCGCAAATAGGTGTGGTAACACAAGATACCTCGCTCATGCATCGCTCTGTGCGCGACAACATTGCCTACGGCCAACCCGAGGCGACTCTAGAACAGGTGATTGCGGCGGCAGAGCAAGCCGAAGCGCATCAGTTCATTCAAAACCTTAGTGATATCAAAGGCCGCGCCGGTTACGAAGCCCACGTGGGCGAGCGTGGTGTAAAACTGAGTGGTGGTCAGCGTCAGCGTATTGCGATCGCACGCGTCTTATTAAAAGATGCACCGATTCTTGTCTTAGATGAGGCGACATCTGCACTCGACTCTGAAGTCGAAGCTGCGATTCAAGAAAGCCTCTATAAATTAATGGAAGGTAAAACAGTTATTGCGATCGCGCATCGTTTATCAACAATCGCCGCGATGGATCGCTTAATCGTGCTAGATGAAGGGCGTATTGTTGAAGAAGGATCGCACCTAGAGCTGATTGCCAAAAATGGCATTTATGCTCAGTTATGGCAACGTCAATCTGGCGGATTTATTGGCGATTAAGAGTCACCTTGCAGGGTCATGATGAGCGTTCTCGGTCCGCCTGAAATACGGTGCTCACCAAGATAAATACCTTGCCATGTGCCTAGAGCAAGACGCCCATTAGTGATCGGAATCGTCAGAGAAGATCCAAGCATGACCGACTTAATATGTGCTGGCATATCGTCAGCACCTTCATAGTCGTGCTCATAAACAAAACTCCACTGCCCCACGTCGGGAACAAGCTTTAAGAAGTAACGTTCCATGTCTCTGCGCACACTCGGATCTGCATTTTCATTAATGCATAAAGACGCAGAAGAATGTTTGATGAATAAGTGTGCAAGCCCGACTTCGAAGTTTGCTATCTCAGGTACTTGCTGAACAATCTCATCCGTAACGAGATAAAAGCCTCTTTTTTGCGCTTTTAGCCGAATCGTACGTTGAAGCCAC
>NZ_LWFH01001622.1:0-1519 GCF_001635725.1 Oleiphilus sp. HI0066 | reverse complement strand
CGTGACGCGTCGTCTGTCTCCTTCGCGAGCTCGTCTTAATCAAGCGCGTCAGGCGCTCGAGTTCTTCTATAGTCAGGTCTTAAAGCGCCCATTAGAAGAGTCTGCTTACGCACTTCCATCTTCCAAATAAGCTTAGCTTTTAGGCAGTCTTAGTTTTTGCTTGAATCGAATAGTGCTTTCTATATTCGCTCGGCGTTTTTGCGCATGCCCTTTTAAACGCTAAAGAGAAAGCGCTGCTTGAGCTGAATCCTACTTTTTCTGAAATTAACTCGATACTGTCATCACTGTGTGAAAGTAGATGCTTGGCTTCTGCGATACGCTGGGTTGCAACTAATGTTCGCCAAGTAGTTTTTTCGTTAAGAAGGTGGCGAGCAAGTGTGCGTGAAGAGACGCATAATGCGTTCGCAGCATCATCGCGTGTCAGAATGTATTGATGTTGTCTCAGTAATTGCCCTATCTTCTCACTCAGACTCATTTTCTCATTTGTGTTGGGGAGAGCAATTTGTGTATAGCAGAGAGACTCTAGTGTTTGACTGGCTTGCGCATTTAACAGTGGCATAGGTAGATGAAGTAGCTTTTCATCGACAGTAATTGACATTACCTTCGATTCCACATTTACATCGCAAGACAATTCCTCGACGATTTCTTTACTTAAGACTTCATCACTTAAGCTCGTGCTCAGCTTCTTGATCGGAATGTTATGACCTGATGAGCGCATGATTGTTAAGCAAGCGCCAAAATCTCTAGAAATGTAGAAGTCTTTTAGCTCTTCATCCTCTGCATGAGCTATTTCCCATTGTAAATCGAAATTGTCGTTCTTAACATGATAATTGATGTTGGTGAAATGAAATACTTCTTGGCTATAACGAAGAGCAATATCAAGCGCGTGCTTGAGACTCGCGCTGCTAGCCATTGCTTGGCCGATTAATCCAAAGCTCGGTAGGCCTACCTTTAAACCGATGGCATAGCCAATGCGTGCAGGCGTTTCGTTGATATGATTGCATAGATTAAGAATGATAATTCGCTCTTGTTCTATGCTTGGCTCACAGGAGACGGTATCAAAGTCTTCGATGTTTAGTTTTGAGTTTTCTAGGCACTGCTCATGCATTAAGCCTTTCTTAAGACCATAACGAAGTAGCAGCCTACATTGCTCCAGTGCTAAACCAGGTGATCGAGTATATTGCGTCATTATGCTTACATCATTTACTGAGTTTTCAATCTAACACTTTGGTCTAATTCTGACTGTGGAAACTTTCTCAGAATTTTTCCTGAATTGATAACAAATAAAAAAAGCAGAGTCTTTACTCTGCCTTTCGCTCTTTAAAGCAGCTTATTAAAGAGTTGGGATCGTGACAGTGTTTTGCTCAGACGTTTTGTATTGGAAGTCTAAGTAAAAGTCTGCACTAGTTGGTGACTTGTAATAAGGATCTTTTGTATCAATCGCCATGACGACTTTGTGGCCAGCAGGGACATCGTAAGCTGTTGTTACCATGTCGAAATCAACGCGGACTTTATCACC
>NZ_LWFH01001621.1:0-981 GCF_001635725.1 Oleiphilus sp. HI0066 | reverse complement strand
TATTAAACCCGTTTCGTTTTAGTGAGTCAAGCAGTTTTATCAACTAAATGTGAAGTAAATTAAAGTTGGTTATTTTGTAGGCGGAACATAGCCTTCAGCTTGCTCAAAAGCTTCATTCGAAAGGAATTTTTGCATCTGTTCGCGCAAAAATTCACGCGCACTTGGGTCCATCATATTCAAGTGCTTTTCATTGATCAGCATGGTTTGATGACCTTGCCATTCTTGCCATGCTTTCTGTGAAATATTTTCGAACAGATCTTGCCCTATTGCACCGGGCATTGGTGGAACAGGCAAACCAGGGAGCTCTTCTTGGTATTTGCGACAAAACACAGTGCGCGACATACAGATACCTTCGTCTAGAAATTTTAACGCGCAAAGTGTAACCCGAGTTTGTTCTAAACCAAAAAGACAAAAGCGCATTGTTCATATTTTCGTCATCACTTTGCAGCCTAACTGTAATATTCGCCGATCAATGTATGCCCCATGAGACAGAGAGGGGCTATGTAATGACATTAAAAAATGTTTTGTTGGTGACAGAAACCTATCGCCCAGAAATCAACGGTGTAGCAACAACGCTCGGTAAATGGGTTGACGGCATGCTGGCCTTAGGTATTCGGGTAACGGTGATTCGTCCCAAGCAACACTCAGCCGACAAAGCTATAGATTCTCGAACCTTCGATAGAGAGTCAGAAAAGCTTGTATTTGGCTTACCTATCCCTGGTTATGCTGATCTGAAGTTTGGCTTAGTCTCTCAAAAGTGGATGAAGCACCAGCTTCAACGAATCAAACCCTGCGCAATCTATATTGCAACAGAAGGTCCCCTTGGTTACGCGGCATTAAAAGCAGCAAAGCAACTTAAAATAGGCGCAGTTACGGGCTTTCATACTAACTTCCAAAGCTACTCTAAGTTTTACAACTTTGGTTTTTTGGAGCCTCTCATCATGAAGTATATGAGATGGTTTCATAACACGAGTGCAAGCA
>NZ_LWFH01001620.1:0-690 GCF_001635725.1 Oleiphilus sp. HI0066 | reverse complement strand
ATATATGCACAATCAGCAAGCTGACTGGCGTGGATCGCTGAGATCTTTTGCGCATCCTCGCGTGGTCTCGATGCTTTTCTTTGGTTTTTCTGCGGGCATGCCTTTACTCCTTATTTTTTCTTCTTTGTCTTTGTGGCTCAGAGAGGCAGGTGTTGAACGATCTGCTGTGACTTACTTTAGTTGGGCGGCTCTTGCATATTCATTTAAATTTTTATGGGCACCCTTGGTTGATCAGTTGCCTTTGCCTTTTCTCACCAAAAAATTGGGACGTAGAAGGGCTTGGTTATTACTTTCTCAGTGCTCAATTGTTCTATCGATTGTCCTCATCGCGTTGATCGATCCCTCTAAGGAAAATGCGCTAACCATCATGGCGCTCGCAGTAGTTTTGCTTGGTTTCTCGTCGGCAACCCAAGATATAGCCATTGATGCATATCGGATTGAGTCCGCATCGAGTGATCTTCAGGCATTAATGTCTTCAACCTATATTGCGGGTTATCGCATTGGTATGTTGAGTTCCGGTGCAGGCGCCTTATTCTTGGCCAGCGGTTTCGGCTCCTCTATGGAGTCATATAGCTATGAAGCATGGATGTTTACATACATCATTATGTCTTTAACGATGTTGGTTGGTTTGGTAACAACGCTGATTGTTTCAGAGCCGGTTTCCGCAGAATTGAGAGCCAAACGAGACTA
>NZ_LWFH01001619.1:0-1327 GCF_001635725.1 Oleiphilus sp. HI0066 | reverse complement strand
GCTAATGCGCTGGAAAGGACTGCTGATGCTATCAACAGTATTAGGCTGAGCCTGAAGGTTAAGTTCGAATGAAATAAGCTCTATAGAGTTATTCGTTTGAGGACAGGTTTCACATTGGCAGTCATTTCCTCCGTGAGAATGATCTAATCCCGCAGAAGAGTCACTATCGGATGGTGATGAAAACTGTTCTTCATGGCAGTCTTCTGACATGGATGGTTGCGACATATCCATGTCATGCATAGCGATAGATTGATTGTCAGCCTCTTCAAAGCAGCATGATGTAGCTGCGCTCACCACATTGGCAAACACCAAAAACAACACTGACAAAACAACCACAATCTTTCTCATTGGAGCAACTTACCAACACTAATAAGCCAGGTCTAGTATTCCAATCAGCACCAAACAATATTTAAGACACATTTGGCAAAATCGATGCCGCTAATCAATCAGCATGTCTTTTAATAACTGATACAGCTTTACACACGCGTCTTTGTCTTGTGCATCAACATGCGGTGGACCGAAATCACCAATATCATTATCGAAATACTGACCACTTTTTACGGCAAAAGTTTCATCAAGCACTGAGCGAACAATGATTTCTGCCCCAATACTCATGTCATTCCCTGCAATCCCAAAACCTGGCTAGACCATTTTGCTTGCTAATAACGACCCGGGGTTTAACGCAATAACAGTAGGCCCACTCTGACCTAATTGATCAGCGAGAGCACGAGACCACATCGTGATAGCAAGCTTGCTCTGCACCTAAGCTTGCATGGCATTACTAGTCCGTGAGCGACCACACAGGAGAGATTCATCGATAGGGGACTGTGCCGCTGAGGACAAATTAACAATGCGGCCATTGTTTTGGATGATTGGAAGCAAGCAGTGCGTTAAAACAAAAGGGGCAGAGGTATTCACAGCAAAACGCACATCAAAATCATCCTCCGTTCGCGTATCTAATGTTTTTAATATACCGGCATTGTTAATGAGCACATCAAGATAGCTATGGCTGTTTAATACAGCTTGAGCAAAATCCTTAGTCGCCGACACACTCGACAAATCGGCCTTATAGACCGATACGTTCGTATGAGGGTTAAGAGATAGAAGAAGATTGCTCGCAGCTTCTAGCTTCTCTGGACTTCGACCATGAATCAGCAGCTCAATACCAAGCTCTTGCTTTTGAATAAACAGCTTGACGGCCTCGAGCCAAATGCCATCTGTATCGCCGGTGATAAGTACTTTATTAACAGATCCTCTTACGCATTCCCTTTATCATATTCACCAGCCGAGTTCAGATAGATGATTAGTGAGTGTATAAACCAATAAA
>NZ_LWFH01001618.1:0-905 GCF_001635725.1 Oleiphilus sp. HI0066 | reverse complement strand
CACTTTAGATTTCCAAGCAAGCAGAACATCTAACCTAAATGACATTAGGGCAACGAAAAAAGTGAAGTAGACGAGCGCCTCAAAGTAATCAGCTCTTAACTGCCAATAGACATGAACGACTACCAAGAACGTCGCTAGATATACCCAACGATGCAGACGCTTCCATTTCTTCCCTAATTTTTTAATTGCCGTGCGAGGAGAGGTCACTGCCAAAACTAATAGGATCAGGAACGCCAACGCACCAACAATGACGTAGGGTCGTTGATACAAATCTTCTATAAAATTTCTCCAATCAACGAGAAACATACCGTAGCTCAACAAATGCAAGCAGGCATAGAAGAAAACCCACAACCCAAGCATACGGCGATATTTAACGAAACTAGGAAGCATCTTGAATTTACTTAGCGGCGTGACAGCTAATGTCACAAACAGCACAATAAGCGAGGTTTCCCCCAAGAACTCTACTAAAGCTTTCGCCGGCTCCGCCCCAAGGTTATTAACCACCAATCTATACACGATGTATGGCAGTGGAGCTAAGCAAGCAATAAAAATAAACCACCAACGCATCAAGTGAGCAGTTTTTACATTCATAATTAGTAGTTCTTCTTCAGATCCATCCCAGCGTAGAGTGATGCAACCTGCTCTTCATACCCATTAAACATCAAGGTATCGATGCGATTTGGACTAAACAAAGAGTTAGGTAATCGCCTCTCTGTCTTTTGACTCCATCTAGGGTGATCAACGTTGGGGTTTACATTGGAATAAAAGCCATATTCACTTGGCCCCGCTTTCTCCCAACTCGTTCGTGGTCGTGTCTCGCTAAACGAAATTCGAGCTATGGACTTTATGCTCTTAAAACCATATTTCCATGGGACAATCAGTCTTAATGGAGCACCATTTTGATT
>NZ_LWFH01001617.1:0-946 GCF_001635725.1 Oleiphilus sp. HI0066 | reverse complement strand
CGCTCGGTAAAAACATGATAGGTGCGTTTTATCAGCCAAAAGCCGTTGTAATCGATACTGCTAGTCTGTCCACCTTACCTGAGCGAGAAGTGTCTGCAGGCTTGGCAGAAGTAGTTAAATACGGATTGATTCGTGATTTGCCATTCTTTGAGTGGTTAGAAAAGCATGTGTCCGATATTCGAGCGCTTGATGAAGCAAGTCTGCGTTACGCTATTTTGACCTCCTGTGCATGCAAGGCGATTGTTGTTGAGGAAGATGAAACAGAAGGCGGTGTTCGTGCAATTTTGAATCTTGGGCATACCTTCGGCCATGCTATTGAGACGTTTTCAGGTTATGGAAATTGGTTGCACGGTGAGGCTGTTGGTGCAGGTATTGCAATGGCCGCGCATATGTCTAAGTTGCTGGGGTGCCTATCAGAAAGCGATGAAGAGCGGATTCTGAAAGTCTTGAATGATTGTGCTTTACCGATTCGAGGCCCAGAAGTCATGTCAGCTCAGGATTATCTCGAACTGATGTCTGTTGATAAGAAAGTGTTAGATGGTACTTTGCGTCTAGTGCTCATGGACCGCTTAGGGTTTGCGCGAGTGACAGATGATTTTGAGCATAGTACGTTGTTGAAAGTTCTTCCAAATTAGCCTTGTAGAAAAGGGATAATCAATGAGTCAGGCGCATTTTTTATCGATTGCCAAACGTCTCTGTGTAGATGATGCCGCCCTGTCGGCGCAATTGTCGGAAGGGCAAGGTTTTTTCTTTAAAGGTGCTCAACGCCAACATCAACTAGAAAGTGTTCGTCATTTAGCTTGCTTTGGTGACTTACTGCTTTGGCTTCATGCTCCTAAAGGTTCGGGTAAGACGCATTTGATTGATCAAATCCATGCTGAACTAAAATCTGAACTGAATTTGATTTCTATTTCCGCTGAGGCTGATATGACTCCGGCGGATATTG
>NZ_LWFH01001616.1:0-657 GCF_001635725.1 Oleiphilus sp. HI0066 | reverse complement strand
CAAATGCGGGCTTTGGCACAATGATGGTATTCCTGTTCTCAAGCCCACTCTTAAACCCAATTATCATTGGCTTGTTTGCGATCACCTTTGGCATAAAAGTCACTATTTTTTACTTCATTATCGCGATGGGTGTATCCGTTATTGCAGGTTTTCTGCTTGAAAAACTGGGGTTTGAACGCTTCGTAAAACCAGAAGCTTATGTGGAACCCGCTAAAACTTACGGAAGTGGATGTGGCTCCAAAGCACCTATCAATAAATGGAAAGCAATATGGGACTCAACTTGGAAAGACTTTAAACAAGTTGCACCGTACTTATTTGGAGGCATTGCATTGGGCGCGTTGATATACGGATTTATGCCTACTGAATTCGTCAGCTCTGTTGCGAACAAAGAAAACCCTTGGGCAATTCCTGTGTCTGCTGTGATCGGTATTCCCCTATATATTCGCGCAGAAGCCGTCATCCCATTGAGTGCAGTATTGGTTGAAAAAGGCATGGCGCTCGGCGCAGTTATGGCATTGATTATTGGCAGTGCGGGAGCAAGTCTTACCGAAGTTATCTTACTGAAATCATTGTTTAAAAATCAGCTGATCGCTGCGTTCCTATTCGTCATTTTATCAATGGCGATTGCAGCAGGTTTCTTATACAACATCCTATTCT
>NZ_LWFH01001615.1:0-856 GCF_001635725.1 Oleiphilus sp. HI0066 | reverse complement strand
TCTATTGCGTATTGGCCAGTGATGCGTGACAGCGTCTCGCGGGCAATCGTCAATGCGCCTTCTGCGCGAATTCGTGTCGTTTGGGATGAGTCGTAAGATGCTTTTGCCTCGTGCACATCGGTGATCGCAATCAATCCAACCTCAAATTGTTCTTTCGCTTGCTCATATTGACGTTTAACGGCTGTTTCTAAGGCTTGGCTAGCAATCAAATCTTCTTCTGCGCGAAGCACGTTAAAATAAGCTTCGGATACTTTAAGAATGAGATTTTGTTGCGCTGTTAAGAACTCAGCTTCTGCGCGTGATGATCCATATTCTGAAGCAGAAAGATCGTACCATCGAGGCATGTTAAACAAAGGTTGCGTTAAGCTCACGCCGTAAGTTGTACTTTTATAGGAGTCCGATACGTTTGGACCTTTTTTGATCTCGTCATTGGTATGACCAATGCTTGCGTCAGCGTCGATTTGAGGAAGAAGATTAGCTAATGCTATGTTTTCTTGTTCTTGCTCTGCTACGTAAGCTGATTCGGCAGCAGCAATGTCGGCATCGTAGGTGAGAGCACTTTGATATAACTCTACTAAGTCATAAGTGTCTGCTAGAGCGGAGCCTACGCTAGCTAAACAGCTAATAGCGATACATAGAACTAGTTTTTTAATTGATATCATGAGTAGACAAAATCCTTATGCATTTCAAAAAAACACGTGTAACTGAGTATAAGGTAGCAGTTGCTAGGCATTCTGGACAATATTTTTGCGTAACTTTACACTTGCGCCGCTATTTGCGGTGCCTTCGATGGGATGGCCTGCTTCAAAAACTTTTAAAGAGTAACGAATGGCAAACTTTACGCACGAACACTGGA
>NZ_LWFH01001614.1:0-881 GCF_001635725.1 Oleiphilus sp. HI0066 | reverse complement strand
AAAGTTTGAGTAGCTTTTTAGACTTAGATCTAGGTGAGCCCTCATTGTAAATAATAACCAGCAGACATAGAGCTTAAGCGAGTAAAAAATGGCTGACTTTTATCAAAATGGCATCATAACAACGTTACATAATCTAAGCTGTCGGTCGTATGAAGACCTCGAGAGGGAGCTGGAAGATTTTGCAACAAAACGTCCGATGGGGCTGATCTTGCCGTCTCTATTTTCTGAGTTAGAAGGGGATGCGCTACCCAAAATTATCGATTTACTTAGCGAGGTGAAGTACATCGGTGAAATTGTGATTGGTTTAGATCGCGCTAGCCTTGATCAGTATAAATACGCTTTAGGTTTTTTCTCAAAATTGCCACAACGTCATCGCGTGCTTTGGAACGATGGACCGCGATTACGTCAACTCGACGACGAGCTGCAGGCNCTCGGTGTTGCGCCTAAAGAAGCAGGTAAGGGCAGAAATGTATGGTATTGCATGGGCTATACCTTAGCGTCGAACCGATCAGAATCGGTTGCCCTGCATGACTGTGATATCGTCACCTATGATAAAGAACTTTTAGCGCGCTTAATCTACCCAGTTGCCAATCCGCATTACAATTATGAGTTCTGTAAGGGCTACTATTCTCGAGTCGCTAATGGAAAAATGAACGGACGTGTCAGTCGTTTGTTAGTGACACCATTATTACGATCTTTCAAAAGCGTTATTGGATATCGTGATTACTTAGAGTACATGGATAGCTTTCGTTATCCATTAGCTGGCGAGTTTTCGTTCCGTATCGATGTCTTAAAAGATATTCGAATTCCAAGTGATTGGGGCTTAGAGATTGGGGTGCTTTCAGAGATGTACCGCAACTATGCGCACAACCGTCTTTGCC
>NZ_LWFH01001613.1:0-832 GCF_001635725.1 Oleiphilus sp. HI0066 | reverse complement strand
TGACTACCTCTTACGCGTAAGAGGTATGAGTATGAAGGACATAGGGATACTCGATGGCGACTTATTAGCTGTACATAAAACTGAGCAAGCTAAAAATGGCCAAGTCGTTGTTGCGAGAATTGAAGATGAAGTGACCGTAAAACGCTTTTTCAAAAACAAACATACTGTAGAACTGCATGCTGAGAATGAAGAATTTCAACCAATCGTTGTTGATCTGAAAGAACAGCATCTCGCAATTGAAGGTTTAGCCGTTGGCGTTATCAGAAAGGATACAATCCAATGAATGAAGCATACATCCAACAAGATCTAGGTTTTAACGACAAGGCACTTAATACTTCGTTTATTGAAATAGACGCTCCAAATAGCGCAAAAAAAGAAGCGAACGTAACAGAGATTATTATCGCGAAGTCAAAAGCAGATAGTGTTCAAATGCTATTGCCTATGCTTACAAAGCTGAATCAAGAACAACGCTGGCTCGCATTAATAGATCCGCCTAGCGAACTACTGCATCGATGGAAATCTGAACGAAAAACAGATCTCAATGAAATAATCGTTCTTCGATCAAACAAGCAAATATCCGGTGATGCGCTATGTCAAAAAGCTTTAGCAATGGGTACCTGCCATGCAGCTATTTTATGGACAAAAGGCATCAACAACGAGTTTTTTGAACAGCTTGAACGCGCATCGATTGAGGGTGATAGTCACGGAATTCTAGTCAGAAGTAGATAGAAAACATGACAAACTAGATATTACATATAGAGATAAAGCGCACTATGGATAATTTACTGTGCGCTCAAAAAATGGGTTGAGTTTAATGTACTGTTGAAGGGAC
>NZ_LWFH01001612.1:0-961 GCF_001635725.1 Oleiphilus sp. HI0066 | reverse complement strand
TTTGGCGATCGGTCGCGTGCCATACAACAAGTGGCTAAGCTTCACATGGCCTCTACTGCTAATTCTTGCAGTGTTGATTATGGGTACACTAACAGTAGGTACAATCGTGTAATATGAAGTTGCACTAATTGAACGACACAAACCCTCGCTTCGGTGGGGTTTTTTTATGCCCCAAACCTACCCTCGAAACAATGCACAATAAAGCTCATCATCATGTAACAAGAATTTGCATTTTTTGTTATTTGTCAGCGCGTTACTATTTTTTAAAGTTGACCGATTGGTAAATTTGTAACAAGAATCACAGTGGTGAAGCAAAGTAATATTTGATGTTCCTCCCACCTTCTCTTCAGGCGTTGATAAATAACCACCTAGTCACGACCCCACCTCTTATTTTAAGAGATGTCGGAGATTAACCATGACAACAAAAAACTTATTTTTACATTATTTGTGGCACTACCAATCCTAGTAGCTACCGCAGGCTGTCGTGATGGTATCAGTGGCAAGCGATCCAGTTGATCCTCCAATTGATCCGGAGCNAAGTGATCCTGATCCGGTTGACCCTCCAGTCGACCCGGAACCAGATCATCCAATCATAACTCCGCCGGTCAACAGCGGGTATGAGTGCAGCAATGCAAAACCAATTGGTGAAGGACTAACAAAGATTGCCTATCAAAAGAGCTTCAAAAATGGCGTCACTTATCAATCGTGTGCTGAAACAACATTTGATGAGAACGGAGAAAAGGTTCCTGCTCAACCTCTGTACTTACTTGGCGCTCGTCTTAGTGGCGAAGGTATAAGTGGAGGACTATGTTATGACAGCATTTCGCATGCGCAAAAAGAATTTGCGATCCGATCTTACGATGCGTTCTCTTGCAACAACATCAAAGATCTGGGTGAGCGAGTGCATCCAAATCTTGGGCTAAATCCAAGTGCGACACTAACACGCAAGCTAAACGATAAT